>DAOMFG010000049.1:0-9565 GCA_035429685.1 Methylophilaceae bacterium
GCGCCAAACCCTCGATCGCTGGCGGGACACCCGCCCTGCCATCGAGGCCGCATGCCTGCTTCAGGACAGAGGCCCGACACCCACCATCGCCGTTGACCGCACGCTGGGGCAGGCGCTGACCAACCTGCTGGACAACGCTGCGGACGCCTCGCCCGAAGGCATCGAGATTTCCTGCCAATGGGACAACACCAGACTCAAACTCGATATCCGCGACCACGGCCCCGGACTAGCGCCGGAAGTCGCGGACAAGGCCGGCACACTTTTCTTCACCACCAAGCAAGACCAGGGACTGGGATTGGGCCTCTACCTTGCGCGTCTGATTTTCGAACGCTTCGGTGGCAGCGTCAGCCTGGAAAACCACCCGCAAGGTGGCACGCTGACCCGCGTCAGCTTGCCGCTCAACGGCCTGCTACTTAAAGGAAAACCATGAGCCACGCACTGGAAGAATGCCCTTCCCTGCTGCTGGTGGACGACGACGACACCTTCCGCCAGGTGCTAGCGCCCGCCTTGAAAAAGCGCGGTTTCGATGTCAGCACTGCAGCCGATGTGGCCCAGGCACTGGCGCTGGCCGAGGCCAACCCGCCGGAATATGCCGTGGTCGACCTCAAGATGCCCGGCCAGTCCGGGCTGGTGCTGGTCAAGCGCCTGAAGGAACTCGACGCCGCCACCCGCATCGTCATGCTTACCGGTTTCGCCAGCATCGCCACCGCGGTGGAAGCGGTCAAGCTGGGCGCAACGCACTACCTGGCCAAGCCTGCCGATGCAGACGAAATCGTTGCCGCCTTCTACCGCGTGGAGGGCGATGCAGCCGCCCCGCTCAATACCTCTCCGCTATCGGTGGAAAGGCTGGAATGGGAACACATCCAGCGCATACTGGCCGAGCACGACGGCAACATTTCCGCCACGGCGCGCGCGCTCGACATGCACCGCCGCACGCTGCAACGGAAACTGGGCAAGAACCCAAAAAAATAAGTCTCTTGATTCGCACCGTGGAACGCGTTATTTTTGGGCATCCCTCAAGGAGCCGATTATCGTGAAAAACCCACTCATTTCCGCCCTGCTGGCGCTCGCTGTATCAGGACCCGCGCTGGCCGACGATCTGCAGGAAAAATATCTCAAGGACAGCCGGGAGACCGCCCAGGAGTTCATGCTCAAGCTGGGCACGATGCTCAAGCAGCAAATCGAGGTCGGAGGCGCGGAAAACGCCATTGGCGTCTGCAAACAATATGCGCCAGCACTGGCAGCGGAGTATTCCGGCGACAACCGCGCGGTCAAGCGCGTTTCCCTCAAGCCGCGCAATCCGGCACTCGGCACTCCGGACACTTGGGAAAAACAGATGCTGGAAAGCTTCGACAACGAACTTTCCGGCGGCAAGCCCATTGCCTCCATGGAGAAAAACACGGTGGTGGAAACTCCTGACGGCCGCTGGTTCCGCTACATGAAGGCTATCCCCACTCAGCCCATGTGCCTGCAATGCCACGGCCAGCCTTATCAGATTTCGGATGGCGTGAAGGCGCTGCTGGCCAAGGATTATCCCGACGACCAGGCCACCGGCTATAGCGCAGGTTCAATTCGGGGAGCGGTGAGCATCAAGTGGAAAATGAATTGACTCTCATACAACAGGAACAAAAAAGCCGGCGAATGCCGGCTTTTTTATCTGCGCTGGTTAATTGGCTGCTCTTGCCCGGGTAGTCTCGCCTTGGAAGGCCAAGGTTTTTGGCATGTCAGGTCGCATTTCTACCAATTCCCGCTGAACCGCTCTTCCTTCCACGGATCTGCCTCGTTGTGGTAGCCGCGCTCCTCCCAGAACCCCGGCCGGTCCTCGGCATGCAGCTCGATGGCCTTCAGCCATTTGGCGCTTTTCCAGGCATAGCGTTTGGGCACCACCAGCCGCACCGGACCGCCGTGGTCGGCGGAGAGCGGCTGGCCGAGGACGCTGTGGGCGACGATGACGTCCTCGTCCAGCAGCGCTTCCAGGGGCAAATTGGTAGTGTAGCCATCGTAGCTGTGTAAGGTGACGTATTTCGCAGTGTCCAGCGGCATGGCCAGCGCCAGCACCTCGCTGGCACGCACGCCCTCCCATTCCACGTCCAGCTTGGACCAGCGAGTGACGCAGTGGAAATCCGAAACATCCTTGATCTGGGGCAGTTGTCGGAACGCCTGCCAGTCCAGCGAGAGCGCATTCTCGACCAGGCCATACACGCGCAACTTCCAGTCGGCAGAGGTGAGCCTGGGCGGTTCGCTGATGTGCAGCACAGGAAAATTAGTCACCAGGGTTTGCCCGGCGGGAACACGCGCATGGCTGCTGGAAGCGCCCGGCTTAAGGCCGCGTTTGGCCAGTGCGATCTTGCCTTCGATCAGCTTTTTCCAGTCCGGCATGGCAGTCTCCTCGTAATTTGATGCTGCTTTGTCGGAGATGGTGCGCCTGGCTTACGGCTTTTTCAAGCCGTCCCACAACAGCAGGACGACCCCAACCGAAATCGCCGAATCGGCCACGTTGAAGGCCGGCCAGTACCAGGCCTGGTAATGGAAATAGAGGAAATCCACCACGTAGCCCAGTGTGAGGCGGTCGTAGAGGTTGCCCAGCGCCCCGCCCAGGATCAGAGCGAGGGCAAGGCAGAACAGCTTCTGCCCGGGATGCTTGCGCAGTAAATGGATAATGACCACGGAAGCGATGACGGCGAAGGCGCTGAAAAACAGGCGCTGCCAGCCCCCGGCGGCGGCCAAAAAACTGAACGCGGCGCCCTCGTTATAGAACAGCACCAGGTCGAAAAACGAGGTGACGGAAACGCGCTCGCCGTAGGCAAACGCCGACTGGATCAGATGCTTGGTGGTGAGATCGAGCACGATGACGACCGCGCTCAGCCCCAGCCAGTTACGCATGCCCCTCATGCAAACTGGCGCGGCTCGCCGTCGCCGTACAGGTTGCTCACGCAGCGCCCGCAAATATGCGGATGGTCTGCATGCGCCCCGACATCGGCACGGTAGTGCCAGCAGCGCTCGCATTTCTGGTGGACACTGGGAGTCACGTCTATCCCTACTCCACTACCCGCCCGATGATGCAGTGTCGCTCTGGAAGTAATCAATACAAAACGCAGATCATCCCCTAGTCGGGAAAGCGGATGATGAATTGCATCGAAAGCGTAAATATCAATCTCGGATTGGAGAGAAGAACCTACCAAGCCAGCCTCGCGTTTTTCCTCGATTTTTTTGTTCACCAGTGCACGCACATTGATGATGTCTTCCCAGGCCAGAATTTCTTTGCCTCCAAGCCCATGTTCTGGCAGCACATGCCATTCCTGCTCGAATACGCTGGTCTCGCTGCTGGGGTTCAGCGTCTGCCAGATTTCCTCGGCGGTAAAGCT
The DNA here is from genome assembly GCA_035429685.1 of Methylophilaceae bacterium. Lineage (GTDB taxonomy): Bacteria > Pseudomonadota > Gammaproteobacteria > Burkholderiales > Methylophilaceae > DAOMFG01. Next base: position 3,366 of record DAOMFG010000049.1, read on the forward strand.
CAATACCGGCGCGATCAGCCTCATCAATGTCTGCGTGATGTGCCACAACGCGCTTTGCGCGGCGCGGCGCGCGCGGGAATCGGCACCGGCGGTATAGAGCCGGTCTTTCAGGATATCAAGGTAAAAACCGCCCAGGTCTTCCGAGCAGAAACCGACGAACTTCTGCATGCCAAGGTGGAATTCGTAGCGTTCGTAATCGGCCAGAATGCCGTCCTGCAAGCGCTGCGTCAGGTGCAGGGCGTAGCGGTCTATCTCCAGCCACTGCTCCACCGGCAACATGTCGCTCTGGGCATCGAAGTCGGCGATGTTGGCCAGCAGGAAACGCAAGGTATTACGAATCCGGCGGTAGCTTTCCACCACGCGCTTGAGGATTTCGTCGGAGATGGTCAACTCACCGGAGTAGTCGGTGGAAGCGACCCACAGGCGCAGGATGTCGGCACCGTAGGTATCCATTACCTTCTGCGGCGCGATGACGTTGCCCTTCGATTTGCTCATCTTGTGGCCGGAACCGTCCACCACGAAGCCGTGCGTCAGCAAAGCCTCATAAGGCGCGCGGCCATCCATGGCGCAACCAGTGAGTAAGCTGGACTGGAACCAGCCGCGATGCTGGTCGGAGCCTTCCAGATACAGATCGGCCGGGTGCTGCAGCTCCGCACGACGCTTCAGCACAGCGGCATGGGTGGCGCCGGAGTCGAACCACACATCGAGGGTATCGGTGACTTTCTTGTACTGCCCGGCATCCTGCGGCGCATGCTGGGCGAGGAAGGGGGCGCCATCCAGACTGAACCAGGCTTCGATGCCCTGTTGTTCGACTTGCAGACAGACCTTTTCCAGCAGCGCCAGGGTGTCGGGATGCGGCAAACCGCTTTCCTTGTGCACGAACAGCGGCATCGGCACGCCCCAGTTGCGCTGGCGCGATACGCACCAGTCCGGGCGGTTCTTGATCATGGCTTCCAGCCGCGCCCTGCCCCATGCCGGGTAGAACTGCGTATGCTCCACTGCCGCGTTGGCGATGCCGCGCAAGGTCTGGCCATCCTTGCCGTGCTGGCCCATGCCGATGAACCACTGGTGCGTGGCGCGGAAGATCACCGGCGTCTTGTGGCGCCAGCAGTGCGGATAGCTGTGGTTAAGGCGAGCGGAAGCCAGCAGGTTGTGGTTCGCAGCCAAGGCTTCGATCACCGCCTTGTTGGCATCCCAAACGCTCATGCCACCGAACAGCGGGATAGAAGCGAAGAACTTGCCGTTGTCATCTACCGGATTGTCCACCGGCAGGTCGTAGCGCATGCCGACGGCATAGTCTTCCAGGCCGTGCGCCGGCGCCGTATGTACCAGGCCGGTACCAGCATCGGTGGTGACGTGGTCGCCGCAGATCACCGGCACCTGGCGCTCGAAGAACGGGTGCTGCAGCTTGAGGTGTTCCAGCGCCGCACCCTGGCAGTTGGCGATCACTTCCACCGTCTCGAAGCCGTAGCGCCGGATGGCAGCCTCAGCCAGCTCGCGCGCCAGGATCAGCAGACCATGCGGGGTCTGGATCAGGTCGTAGGTCAGTTCGGGATGCACGCACACCGCCTGGTTGGCCGGTAGCGTCCACGGCGTGGTTGTCCAGATTACCGCGGAGATCGGTTCCGGTGTGCTGCCGATGTCAAAGGCCTTGCACACGGCGGCGTTGTCCACCGCGCGGAAGCCGACGTCGATGGCCGGCGAATTCTTGTCTTCGTACTCGACCTCGGCTTCAGCCAGTGCCGAACCGCAATCCACGCACCAGTGCACCGGCTTGGAGCCCTGGTACAGGTAGCCGTTGGCGTAGATCTGACCGAGCGCGCGCATGATGTCGGCCTCAGTCCTGAAGTCCATGGTCAGGTACGGATGGTCCCAATCGCCCAGCACGCCGAGGCGGATGAAATCGGCCTTCTGGCGCTCGACCTGGGCCTGCGCGTACTCGCGGCAAAGCTCGCGGAATTTGGCGGGCTCGATATTCTTGCCGTGGTTCTTTTCCACCACCAGTTCGATTGGCAGGCCGTGGCAGTCCCAGCCCGGCACGTAGGGCGCGTCGAAGCCGCTCAAGGTCTTGGATTTGACGATGATGTCCTTGAGTATCTTGTTGACCGCGTGGCCGATGTGGATGTCGCCATTCGCATAGGGCGGACCGTCATGCAGGATGAATTTCTTCGCGCCTCTGCGTGCTTCGCGTATTTTCTGGTACAGCTTCCTTTCCTGCCAGCCCTTGACCCAGGCCGGTTCGCGCCTGGCGAGGTCGCCGCGCATGGGAAAAGGAGTGTCGGGCAGGTTCAGCGTGTCTTTGTAATCGGTCATTTTTCGTTCTTGAAATAATCTCTGGCCGCGCGTTCGTCGGCCTCGATCTGCCGTTTCAGCGTTTCCAGGTCGGGAAACTTTTGCTCGTCGCGCAACTTTTTCAGGAATTGCACGCGCACGTGCCGGCCATAAATATCGCGGTTAAAGTCGAACAAATGCACTTCCAGCGTCGGCCGACCGTTGTGTTTCATGGTCGGCCGCACGCCCAGGCTGGCCACGCCGGGCAAATCCTCGTCGTCAATCCCGCGCAATTTTACCGCATAGATACCGTAAAGCGGCGGGCGCTCGTGCAGCATGTGGATGTTGGCAGTCGGATAGCCGAGCAGTCGCCCCAGTTTGTCGCCATGTGCAACGTGGCCGCTGATGCTATAGGCGCGGCCCAGCAACGCCGCCGCCTGGGCGAGCTCGCCGGCCGCCAGCGCTTCACGCACGGCGGTGCTGGAAATACGCTGGCCGTCCAACTCTACCGTCGACACACTCTCCACGCCGAAGCCTGCCGCGCGCAGACCAGCCACATCGCCGGCCCGCGCCGCGCCAAAACGGAAATCCTCGCCGACCAGAATCAGTCGGGTATCGAGCGTGCGCAGGATATGCTGCATGAAGTCCTGCGCGCTAATGGCGGCGAAACGGTGGTTGAACCGGAGCAGATAAACGCGCTCCATGCCCAGTTCCTCGAACAACTCCAGCTTTTCGCGCAGCGAGGTAAGGCGCGACGGAGCCGTGGCGGGCGAGAAGAACTCGCGCGGATGCGGTTCGAAGGTCATCACGCTCGGCGTCAGCCCCCGTACCTGCGCCTTCTGTCGCAGTGCATCGAGAATAGCGCGATGTCCGCAATGGATGCCATCGAAATTGCCGATGGTCAGGGCGACCGGGCCGGAAGCTGTGGCAGGGATGTGGCGAAAAATCTGCATACCAAAACCGTTATGTCGCACGGCGGGTAAAGTGCTGCAATCGGAACCCCAATAGCCACAGCACGCCAAAATAGGTACCGACACCCCCCGTCACCAGCAGCGACAGGTGCAGCAGTTTTTGCATGACATGGTATTGCAGCCAGGCATCCGTGCTGCCCATGCCTGCCCAGAGCACCAGCCCCATGGCGCCGACCGCCGTGGCCAACTTGAGCAGGAACGGCAGCCAGCCGGGCTGCGGCTGGTAGATGTCGTGGCGACGCAGATGGTAGAACAGCAGCCCGGCGTTGAGGCAGGCGCCCAGCGAAATAGCCAGCGCCAGCCCGGCGTGCTTGAACGGCCAGATGAAGATGAGGTTCATCACCTGTGTGGCCAGCAGGGTGAAGATGGCGATCTTGACCGGCGTCTTGATGTTCTGCCGAGCATAGAAACCCGGCGCCAGCACCTTGATCAGGATCAGCCCGAGCAGGCCGAGGCTGTAGGCCATCAGCGCCTGGCGCGTCATCCACAGGTCATGAATGTTGAACTCGCCATAACGGAACAGCGTGGCGATCAGCGGCACCGCCAGCACCGCCAGCGCCGCGGCAGCCGGCACGGCGAGGATGAAGGTCAGGCGCAGCCCCCAGTCTAGCAACTGGGAATACTCGCTGTGGGATTTGTCAGCATAGCTCTTGGACAGGCTGGGCAGCAGGATGGTCCCCAGCGCCACGCCCAGCATGCCGGTGGGGAACTCCATCAGGCGGTCGGCGTAATACAGCCACGACACGCTGCCGGTTTCGAGGAACGAGGCGAAAATGGTGTTGATGAGCAGCGACAGCTGTGCGATGGAAACGCCGAACACCGCCGGCCCCATCAGTCTCAATATGCGCCACACCCCTTCGTCGTGCAGGTTGAGGCTGAAGCGCGGCACCAGGCCGATCTTGAGCAGGAACGGTATCTGGAACGCCAGTTGCAGTATGCCGCCGGCGAATACCGCCCACGCCAGCACCATCACCGGAGGGTCGAAATAAGGAGCGAAAAACAGTGCGGCGACGATGAAAGAGAGATTGAGCAGCACCGGGGTAAACGCCGGCACCGAGAAACGGCTCCAGGTGTTGAGCACCCCGCCCGCCAGCGACACCAGCGAGATGAAGAAGATGTAGGGGAAAGTGATGCGTAGCAGATCGACGGTAAGCTGGAACTTGTCCGGGCTGGTGTGGAAGCCGGGCGCGCTGAGATACACCACCCACGGCGCGGCGAGCACCCCCAGCACCGTCACTGCAAATACTGCCAGCCCGAGCAGGGTGGCGACGTGGTTCACCAGCGTGTGGGTTTCCTCGTAGCCACGCCGGTTCTTGTATTCCGCCAGCACCGGCACGAAAGCCTGCGAAAATGCACCCTCCGCGAACAGCCGGCGCAGCAGGTTGGGAATCTTGAAGGCGATGAAAAAGGCGTCGGTATAGACCCCGGCGCCGAACACCCGCGCGATCAGGGTGTCGCGCACGAACCCGAGGATGCGGGAAAGGAACGTCATGCTGCCGACCGTGGCCAGCGCTTTGAGAAGATTCATAAAACCGGTTGAAAAACGAGGTGGGCTATCTTATCACGGCAATGCGGATACAGCCTTGCAAAAGCCGGTGCGTGTCTGTATGATTGCGCGTTTTGAATTTTGCACAATTTCAGGAGTTTTCATGGCTAACAGCGCACAAGCAAGAAAACGCGCCCGTCAAGCGGTCAAGCAACGCGCCCACAACGCGAGCTTGCGTTCCGAACTGCGCACCGCGATCAAGAAGGTCATCAAGGCCGTCGAAGCCGGCGACAAGGCTGCCGCCCAAGCTGCTTACAAAGACAACGTCAGCGTGATCGACAGCATCGCCGACAAGAAGATCATCCACAAGAACAAGGCCTCCCGCCACAAGAGCCGCCTGTCCGCCGCCGTCAAGGCAATGGCTGCTTAATTCTTGTAGTTGCCGTTCCAGCAAAAAGCCAACCCGCGGGTTGGCTTTTTTGTTGCCCTCATTGCCACTTACCTCGGCTTCCGTCTGCAAACCCCGGCAACCTGGATATTTGTGGTCGAATGCAACCATTCGGCTGTATTAAGCCATGTCATTTACCGGCACGCACCCATCATAATGGCATACCATATTGTTTTATAACGATTATACCGTTATGGCACGGGGATTGCGTATTGAATATCAGCAACAGCTTTCTCCAATGTGCTCCCCTTGAGCCCGCCGTGCGCAAATGTCACAATCCACCGGCGGGTCTTTTTTCGCCCAATGCACGCTATAATTTTCAGCAGCAGTCATGCGCGGCGATCCCCCAAGCACATCACCCTAGGATTCCACATTGGCAAAATTGTTCACCCCTTTCCACCTGCGCGGCCTCGAGCTGAAAAATCGCATCGTGGTCTCGCCCATGTGCCAGTACTCGGCGGAGGGCGGCATGCCCAACCCCTGGCATCTGGTCAATTACGGCAGCCGCGCGGTTGGCGGCGCGGCGCTGGTCGTGGTGGAAGCGACCGCCGTTTGCCCCGAAGGTCGCATCACGCCGGGGTGCCTGGGATTGTGGTCGGACGCGCATACGGCCGCATTTCGCCCGATTACCGAGTTCATCAAGCAGCAAGGCGCAGTGCCTGCCATCCAGATCGCTCACGCCGGACGCAAGGCCGCGTGCGACGCGCCCTGGAATGGCGGCAAATTCCTGCCTATCGGTTGCGGTGGCTGGCAGACGGTAGCGCCTTCCGCCATTCCGTTCACTCCGGCGCATGGCACGCCACACGAACTGAGCCTTCACGAAATCGACGGCGTGGTGGAACTGTTCGCCGATGCCGCGCATCGCGCGCTGGCCGCCGGTTTCGAAGTGGCCGAGGTGCATTGCGCACATGGCTATCTGCTCAACGAATTCCTGTCGCCGTTGTCGAACAAGCGCGATGACAAATACGGAAGCAGTCTGGAAAACCGCTGCCGACTCCCATTGAAGGTAGCCAAAACTATCCGC
>DAOMFG010000050.1:0-4652 GCA_035429685.1 Methylophilaceae bacterium
GGATATCCTCCATGCAACTCATCAAAGTCCAGGCGGAACCCGCCGATGCCAGCAGCACGGAGCGTATTCTGGCCGCCGCCGAAGCGCTGTTCTCCGAGCAGGGTTTTGACGCCGTTTCCATGAACGCCATCGCTGCCAGAGCCGGGGTCAGCAAGGCTAACATCTTCCATCACTTCAGCAACAAGAACGCATTGTATCTGGCTGTGGTCAAGGACGCCTGCAAGGAATCCCAGGTTCGTCTACAGCACATGGAGAGCAGTACCAGCAGTCTGGCCGAACGCCTTACGCATTTTGCCCGTTCACAATTGCAATCCATGCTCGATCATGGCCAGACCACGCGACTGATTTTGCGCGAACTGCTGCAAAACGGGCCTGAACACGGGCGAGAGCTGGCGGAGCAGGTGTTCGGGCAGAGCTTTGCCCGGTTGGTGGAGATGATACGCGACGGGCAGACGCGTAGTGAGCTGCGCAGGGAAATTGACCCGGCTGCGGTGGCGGTGATGCTGATCGCCATCAACGTCTATTTCTTCGAGGCGCGTGACGTGCTGCGACATTACCCCGATGTCGATTTTGCCGATGACCCGCAACGCTACAGCGAGAAACTGTTGCAGTTGATGCTCCACGGCATCCTGCCTGCCCCCAAGGAACCACAGCAATGAACAAGCTCTGCCTGTTACTGGCGGCCGCCTTGCTGTTGCCGGCCTGCACCAAAAAAGCCGAAGACAAAAGCCAGGCCGCCGCGCCGCCCGCCACGCTGGTGACCGTCACCCAGGCGCAAACCCGCCAGCTGGAAATTTTCGAGCAGACCATCGGCAGCATGGAAAGCCTGATCGACCCCGGCGTCGGCGCGGAAGTGGCGGCCAAGGTGCTGAAGATCTTCGCCCATGCCGGGCAGGAAGTGAAAAAAGGCCAGTTGCTGGCCATCCTGGATGCCACCGACTACACCCTGCAGAAACGCGAGGCTGAGGCGGAAATCGCCCGCATTGAGGCCCTGCTGGCCAATCAGGGGCGCATCGTAGAGCGTAATCAGCACCTGGTGCAGAAAAATTTCATTTCGCAGAATGCGTTGGAAGATGCCTCCACCCAGCAAAGCGCCCTGCGCGAACAACTGGAAGCGGCACGTGCGCGGGTCGCCTCCATCGAGCACAATGGTGCCAAGACTCAGGTATTTTCGCCCATCGATGGCCGCGTGGAAAAGCAGATCGTTTCTCCCGGCGATTTCGTCAAGCAGGGCGATTCGTTGTTCCAGCTGATCGGTACGCAAAAGCTGCGCGCGCACCTGCCGTTTCCGGAGAATGTCGCGGCAAAACTGCATCCGGGCCAGACCGTGAGGCTCTCGACACCAACAGTCCCAGATCAGGTCTATACCACCACCATCAAGGAAATCAAACCGCTGATCGGCAGCAATCGCGCGGTCGACATCATCGCCGACGTGGTGGATCAACATGGCTGGCAGGGCGGCGCCAGCGTCAATGGCAAGGTTATCCTGGGCGAGCACACACAGGCAGTGGTGGTGCCCGAGGCCAGCGTGGTGCTACGCCCGGCGGGCGAGGTGGTCTACGTCATCAAGGATAAAGCGGCCGCTCAGCACGTCGTCAAAACCGGACTGCGGCAGGAGGGACTGGTGGAAATCACCGAAGGCCTGAATGCCGGTGAAATTGTTGCGGTGGATGGTGCTGCCTACCTGACTGACAAGGCACCGGTCAACGTCCAGCAACAGAGTGGCCAGAAATGACGCTGCCAGAGCTATCCATTAAACGCCACGTCCTGGCATGGATGCTGTCCGGCGTGCTGGTGCTGTTCGGCATCATCAGCTATCAGCGTATCGGCGTGGACCGCTTTCCCTATATCGAATTTCCGGTGATCTCCGTCAGCACCACGGAAAAAGGCGCCAACCCGGACATCATCGACGCCAGCATCACCAACGTGATCGAGACTTCGGTCAACAGCGTACCCGGCATTGAGCACATCCAGTCCAGTTCCAGCCCCGGCGTATCCAACGTCACCATCACCTTCAGCCTGGACAAGCGGGTGGACGTTGCCTTCAACGAGGTACAGACCAAGGTCAACCAGGTGCTGCGTCGCCTGCCCAAGGATGCCGACCCGCCGGTGGTGGCCAAGGTGGAAACCGGCGCCTCGCCCATCATGTGGATGGCGCTACGCGGTGACCGTACCCAGCAGCAGCTCAACCAGTACGCGCTCAACGTGCTGAAGAAGCGTCTGGAAACCGTCAACGGCGTGGGCGAAGTACGCCTGGGTGGTCGCCGCGACCGTACCATCCGCGTCAACCTGCTGCCGGAGCGCATGGCGGCGCTGGGGGTTACGGCGCAGGATCTGCAAAAAGCCTTCGATAACGAGCACGTGCAACTTCCCGGCGGCTTCATGGTTGGCCAGAAGAGTGAATACCTGTTCAAGCTGGACATGGAATTCCACAAGCTTTCCGATCTTGGCACCATGATCGTGGCCTATCGCGACGGCGCGGCGATCCGGCTCAAGGACGTGGCGGAGATCGAGGATGGTCTGGGCGACTTCCGCCAGCTTGCGCACTTCAATGGCGAGCGTACCGTGGGTCTGGGCATTGTCAAGATTGCCAACGCGAATACGGTTGCCATCATCGATGAAGTGAAGCGCCGCCTGGATAGCGAAATCCGCCCGCAACTGCCGCCCGGCATGACCATCGAAATCGCTTCCAACGATGCGCTCTATATCCAGGAGATCATCAACGCATTGCTGGAGCATCTGGTGGCGGGTACGCTACTGGCCGCCGCCATCGTCTGGCTATTCCTGCGCTCCATCCGCTCCACCCTCATTATCGCTACGGCGATTCCGGTGTCCCTGTTGGGGGCAGTGGCAGTGATGTATTTCGGTGGTTACACCTTCAATGTCATGACCCTGCTTGCTCTGCTGTTGCTGATCGGCGTGGTGGTGGACGACGCGATTGTGGTTTTGGAAAACATTTTCCGCCACCGCGAACACCTGGACGCCGATCCGGTCAGCGCCGCCATTAACGGCAGCAAGGAGGTTGCCTTCGCCGTGCTGGCGGCAACCCTTTCCCTGGTCTCCATCTTCGCGCCGGTGATTTTCATGAGCGGCATCATCGGCCAGTTCTTCAAGTCGTTTGCCGTGGTGGTCACCTTCGGCGTGCTGGTGTCGCTATTCGTTTCTCTTACCCTTACGCCAATGCTGTGCTCGCGCTACCTGAAAGTAAGCGCCAACCACGGGCGCTTCTACTATGCGCTGGATGCGTTCTTTCGCGGCATGGACAACGTCTACCGCACGTTGCTGCGACTGGCACTTAGCCACCGCTGGAAAGTACTGCTGATTACGCTGTTTGCAGTTCTTTCCAGCGCTTGGTTTTTCCAGCAGGTAAAGAAGGAATTTACCCCGGAAGAGGATGAAGGCCGCTTCATCGTCTATCTCAAGACGCCGCTCGGCTCCAGCGTGGATTACACCAATACCCGTCTGGTGGAGGTCGAGAAAATTCTCGGCAAGCATCCGGAAATTGCTACCTACTTCACTGGCATCGGCATCGGCCAGACCGGGCAGGTCAATCAGGGCTTTGCTTACGTACGTATGCAGGACAGGGACAAGCGCAGCATCCGCCAGCAGGACACCCTGAAGAAGCTGCGCGAGGAGTTCTCTCAGGTTCCAGGCGTGCGTGCCTTCCCGGCGCCGGTGCCCATTGTGCAGGGTCAGCGCGGTGATCCATTGCAATTCAACCTGTCTGGTCCCAATCTGGGCCAAGTCGCCAGCCTGGCCCAGCAGTTGCAGCAAAAACTCTCCAATGTTCCCGGCATGGGCAAGGTCGACCTCGACATGCAGCTCGACCTTCCGGAACTGGTGATGGACATCGACCGCACGCGCACGGCTGACCTCGGCCTGTCGGCACAGGACGTGGCATTCTCGCTGAATATGCTGACCGGAGGCATCGACATTGCCAAGTACAGCGACGATCCGGGCGACGGCGAGCGCTACGACATCCGGATCAAGGGCAAGGACGGCAGTTTTGGTCAGCCGGCTGATCTGACCAAGATCTACCTGCGTAACCGTGACGGTAACATGGTGCGGCTGGACACCGTGGCCAGGTTCAAGCCGGTGTTGGGTGCCGCGGTCATTGGTCGCTTCGACTTGCAGTATGCCGCCAACTTCTTCAGCACCCCCATCCTTCCGTTGGGCGAGGCCGTCAGCAAAGTACAGGAAACCGCCAAACCCTTGCTACCGCCCGGCTATGCCATCAAGTTCACCGGCCAGGCGGAAGAGTTTGGCAAAACTGCCAAGAACATGGTGTTCGCTTTCGTCATGGCGATGATCCTGCTGTATATGGTGCTGGCCAGCCAGTTCAACTCCTTCCTGCAGCCCTTCATCATCATGCTGGCGCAACCGCTCGCCATCATCGGTGGGGTGATGGCGCTGTGGCTGACCGGTCATTCGCTTAACATCTTCTCCATGATCGGGCTGGTACTGCTGATCGGTCTGGTGGCCAAGAACTCCATCCTGCTGGTCGACCTCACCAACCAGCGCCGCGAGCAAGGCATGGCCATCGACTCCGCCTTGCAGGATGCATGTCCGATACGGTTGCGACCGGTGCTGATGACCTCTGCTACCATCGTTCTCGCTTTGCTCCCCGCTGCGCTGGGTTTCGGCGCCGGTTC
>DAOMFG010000050.1:4675-9188 GCA_035429685.1 Methylophilaceae bacterium
GGACCACTGTCGGGGGCGGTGATCGGCGGCATGATTACCTCCACCCTGCTCACGCTGGTGGTGGTGCCGGCAGTGTATTCGCTGGCGATGAACGGGGCAGAGCAGCTGGAGCGCCGACTGGCAGCTAGGGCCGGTTGACCAGCTTCTGCACCACCAGGCTACCTACCATGTCACCTTCGACGTTGACCGCCGTACGGAAGGCGTCCAACAGGCGGTCTATGGGTAGCAGGATGGCGATGGCTTCGGCCGGCAGCCCCACCGATTGCAGCACCATGACCATGGTCACCATACCGGCGCTGGGGATGCCGGGGGCGCCGATGGCGGCCAGCATGGCGGTGACGAAGACGATGCCCTGCTGCATCAGGTTGAGGTCGATGCCGGCCAGGTTGGCGATGAACAGCGCGGCGGCGGCCTCATACAGTGCGGTGCCGTCCATGTTGACGGTGGCGCCCAGCGGCACGACAAAGCCGGCGATCTCTGGCTTGACGTGCAGATGCTGCTCCACGCAGCGCAGCGTCACGGGGAGGGTGGCGGAACTGGAGCTGGTGGCAAATGCTGTCACCAGTGCCTCGCGCGCGCCGTGCCAGAAACGCAGCGGCGAAACGCCGGCGACCAGATAGGCAATCAACGGCAGTACCGCAACCCCGTGCAGCAGGGTAGTGCCAAGCACTACTGTGACGAATTTTCCCAGTGTGGCCAGCAGCGCTACATCCTGCGTCGCCACCAGCTTCACCAGCAGCGCCATGATGCCCAGCGGCGCCAGGCGCATGATCCAGCCGACAATGCGCAGCGTGATTTCCATCCCTTCCTGCAACAGCGCCAGGATGTTGCGGTAGCGTTCGCCGCCTGCCACCAGGGCGATGCCGGTGAACAGGGCGAAGATGACGATGGCCAGCACGTTGCCCTGTGCCAGTGCCGCGAAAGGGTTGACGAACAGGCCGTGCAAAAAGCTCTGTCCAAACTCGGCCAGTGTCATCTGCTTGGCCTGGAAGCCCTGCATGGCGTCGTGGAACAGCGCCAAATCCAGCCCTTTGCCAGGCTCGAACAGGTTGGCCGCGCCCATGCCCAGCACCATGGCGACCGCCATGGAGAACACGAAGAAACCCAGCGTCGCGACCCACACCCGATGCATCTGCCGGTGCGCGCGCAGGTTGGCCACCCCTACGGCGATGGAGGTGAATACCAGCGGCACCAGGATCATTTTCAGCAGGTCGATGAACAGGTTGCCAAGCAGTCCGGCGGCATACAAACCATGTTGCGCCATCACAGCCGCCGGCTCCATGTGGGCAAACCACAGGCCGAGGCTAACCCCTGCAAGCGCACCCAGCAGGATCTGGGTATTCAGTGATGGCAGCTTCATGGTGGGTTAGCTGGATTTATCGGATACCTTGGCAGATTTTTTCGGCTTTGGCGCAACCTTGGATTTAGTCGCTGATGTCTTTGGTTTGGCTGTCCTGGCAGGCTTTCTGGCTGGAGCAGGATGTGCTTCCTCGACTTTATCGACTACTGCCGCTGGTTTTGCCACTTCGACCGGCAAAGGCTTGTCGGCGGCCGCCAGGCGTTCGAATGCCGCAGCAAAGAAACCGTCAGTGCCATGCAGGTGCGGCAACAGCTTGAGGGTGGGGCCGGTATCCAGCGCCACCTTTTGCTGGGCGAGGATTTCGGCGGCGTTGAGCTGCTTGAATTCCAGGCGCTGCTCCAGGAAGGCTTCGACGATGGCCTCGTTTTCCTCGCGCAACAGGCTGCATGTGGCATACACCAGTCGCCCGCCGGGTTTGACCAGCTTGGCGGCGGCTTCGAGGATTCTGGCTTGCTTGATACTCAACTCGGCGACGTCCATTTCGGTCTGCCGCCATTTGAGGTCGGGGTTGCGGCGCAGGGTGCCGAGGCCGCTGCATGGGGCGTCTACCAGCACGCGGTCGAACTTCTGCGCCAAGCGCTTGAGCTTCTGGTCGCGCTCGTTGGCGATGAGTTGCGGATGGATGTTGGAAAGTCCGCTGCGGGCCAGTCGTGGCCGCAGGTTGGCAAGGCGCTTTTCTGCCACGTCGAAGGCGTAGAGGCGGCCGCTGTTGGCCATCAGCGCGCCCAGAGCCAGGGTTTTGCCGCCGGCGCCGGCGCAGAAGTCGGCCACCATCTCGCCGCGGCGCGGCGCCAACAGCAGCGCAAGCAACTGGCTGCCCTCGTCTTGCACCTCGACCACGCCCTTGTTGAACAGCACATGCTTGTTGAGCGCGATTTTCTCCTTCAGGCGTACACCGTCCGGCGAATAAGGCGTGGGCGCGGCGCCTATACCTTCCTTGGCGAACAGCGCCAGAACTGGTTCGCGCTGGCCGTTGAGACGGTTCACGCGCAAATCGAGTGGTGCCGACAGGTGCATTGCGCGTGATAACGTCAGCGCATCCTTTTCACCGTACTGCGCGACCAGCTTGTCCCACAGCCAATCCGGCACGTCGGCCTGCACCGCCAGCGGCAGATTTTCGGTGGACTTGGCTTTGATGGCATGCGCCCATTCGGTCTGCTGCTTGTTGAGCAGCGGGCCGAGGTCGCGCAGGCTGACGCCCTGTACCCGCAGCAGCACGCCCAGCAGCAGGCGGCGCGCGTCCGGGCCGTCGCACAGGTATTCCAGCAGGCGGCGGCGGCGCAGCGCCTGGTAAACGGTATCGGCGATAAAGGCGCGTTCCTGCATGCCCAGCTTGGGATTTTCGCGGAAGTAAGCGCTCATTTTTGCATCCGCGGGGCCATGGGGTGCCAGCACGGTGGCGAGCGCCATGGCGGTCTGGCGCAGGAGGTTTTCAGTGATTTGCATTAAAGGCTTCCATTATTCAAATTGCAGACGCGTGACGATACGCTCGGTCAGCGTGCCATCTTCTTCCGTGTTGCTGATCTTGACCGGGAGGTAATGGTAATCCACCGCCAGCCAGAGTTCGATTTTTTCTTCGCCCTTGCCGCTGCTGCGGCCGATATGCCAGGTGCGCAGCTTGCCGGCTTTGGTTTCCAGGGTGTCTTCGCCCTCGAACTGGTAATCGTAGACCTTGAGTTTTTTGCCGTTGGTGATTGCCAGCTGCATTTCCTGCAGCGGTGGCACGAACATGAACTGGTACATGAAGCTCAGCATGTCCTGCGCGCCTTCGCGCAATTCGGCCGTGCGTTGTTTGGCGCGGGTCCCCATGGTGACCATCCCGGTCTTCCAGTCGAAATCCGCTTTTTGCGCCTTGTCGGTGTTGCGGCCATATTGGTACAAATAATTCGATGGCCGTAGCCCGTTCTCGGTCACCGTGCCCGTGCTTTTCTGCACCAGATCGGACAAAGCCAGCGCCAGCAGCCCCTTGGGCTCGATCACGCTTTGCAGCAGGTAGCTGCCGTCATCGGCGACCTGGTATTTCTGGTGCTCCACGCCAGCCTTTCCTCCCTTGCGCAGGACCTGGAAATCAATCTCGACATGGCGCGGTGGTGGCGGCAATTTTTCCTCCTCGGGCAGGATATAAGGTTGTGTCGCCAATACCGGAGATTGCCCATTAGCGATGGGCGGTTCCTGCGCCGCTGGCAGAGTTTCCTCCGCTTCAAGTGGCAGTGATCGTTCATCTCCGGTGCGCAGATCCTGCGCCACTGGCGTAGTCTCCTCCGGCGCATCCGGAAGGGGCTCGGTCGAGGGTGGCGGTAATGGTTGCGGTTTTGGCCTGGCTGTCAGTGGTTTTTTTGCCGCCACGGCGGGAGGTGGCACTGGCTTGGCAGGCGGATTGACCAGCCGTACCACGATGGGATCGGCCTTATCCCACTCCGGCATCATGAAGCGCAACCCACCTGCCAGCCACAGGTGCGCCAGCAACGACAACAGCAGCGCCAGAAACAGGCGGCTCCAGTTGCCTCGGAGCCAGCGCGGCATACTACTCCGCACGCAGGCTGGTCAGCACCTGCTCCAATGTCGCGCCCTTGTCATCCTGCATGATGATACGTACCGGGATATGGTTCACTTCCTTGCCCAGCCACAACTGCTTGTCATCTCCGCCTTCGGTGGCGTTAACGAAATGTACCGTCTTGTATTTGCCTGCAGGCGTGTCTATTGCTACGTCGCGCGCCTCGGCCCTGTAATGGTAGGTGCGCAGCTTTTTGCCGGTGGTGACGGGGATTTCCACATCGTCCCCCTGCGGCGGGACGAACATGAACTGGTAGGCGTAGCTAGCCAGGTCCTGCGTGCCGGGCAGCAGGGTTGCGGTCTTGGTCTTGCCTTTGGCGGACATGGTCAGCGTGCCTGCCGCCCAGTCGAAATCCGCTGTCACCAGCCGCTTGGCGTCGTCGCCCTGCTGCTGCTCGAAACGTGTGGGGCGCAGCCCTTCCGGCGTGACTTCCCCTTCGCTCGTCAGGCGGCGCAGACCGAACAGCGCGTAGACCCCGATGCCCTTGGTGATGCTTTCCAGCTTGTAGCGCCCACCATCCTGGCGGTAGGTTTCGGTAACGTCGGCGAATGGCTGACCGTTACGGGTGACGTGATAGACGACGGTGAAGTTCTGTGGCG
>DAOMFG010000051.1:0-8851 GCA_035429685.1 Methylophilaceae bacterium
TGCAGCGGCGGCAGCGGCGAATCCGGCAAAGCGTCAAATAAGGGCGCCTGGCGCTCCTTCTCGACACGGCTGCTCCTGGGGATGTCCAGTTGCGGCGGCTCGATCTGCACCGGCTCGCGGTCTTCGGTGCGCTTGCGTTCACTCTCCACGTACTCTTCGCGCAGCTGTTCAGCCGCCGCGCCCGCCTTGCGATCCTGCCAGTCGCGCCAGCGGTCGCGCAGGAAGAAAAAGCTGACGTCGATGGCGGCGCCGATCTTTTCCGTAATAGTCAGCCACGACCAGCCGGTGAACAGGCTGAAGCCGGTGGCGAACGCCAGCAGCAGAGCCATGGTGGCGCCGGTATGGCCGAACGCCTTGCCCAAGGCGCCCTGCACCACCGCTCCCAGCATGCCTCCCGGCGCCAGTGGCAAGGCGGCATGGAGGCCGCGCAGATGCATGGCCTCCAGCGCACTGGAAGCGATCAGCAGCATGACGAAGCCAGACAGGTTGTAAAACAGCACTGGCCGCTCGTTCGAGCCCCTGTTTTCCAGTCGCAGATAAACCAGCCACATGGAATAAAACGCCAGTGCCACCAGCCACCAGGCGGAAATACCGAACAGGTAAAGCAGGATGTCCGACAGCCAGGCGCCAAAAGCACCGCCGGCATTATGGAGGATGGCATTGTCGCTAGCGCTGTGCGACCAGCCCGGATCATTGCGATGATAAGTAGTGAGCACCGTGGCCAGATAGCTGCCGACCACCACCAGTAGCAGCCACCACGCCTCGCGCAGCAGGCCCGCCGTTTTTTCCGGAACAGGTTCGCGTCTGGCTGTGGCGGACGAAGCGCTTTTTTGGAAAAACATGCTGTAGAGTACCAACGATATCCGCGTAAAATCGGATTTTACCGGACTTTACTGATTACGAACCATGACCCTGACCGAATTGCGTTATATCGTCGCCGTCGCCCGCGAACGGCACTTCGGGCGCGCCGCACAGACCTGCTTCGTCAGCCAGCCGACCTTGAGCGTCGGCATCAAGAAAATCGAGGAGGAACTGGGCGTCGCCATCTTCGAGCGCGGCTCTGGTGAAATCACGCTGACGCCGGTGGGCGAGCAAATCGTCGCGCAGGCCGCGCGCACCCTGGACGAGGCGGCAGCCATCAAGAATATCGCCCGGGAAAGCGGCGATCCGCTGGCCTATCCGCTGCGTCTCGGCGCCATCTACACCATCGGCCCCTACCTGCTGCCGCTGATCCTGCCGATCATGCGCAAACTGGCGCCCTCCATGCAGCTCATCATTCAGGAAAGCTACACTGCCAGCCTGCGCGAGCAGCTCAAACAGGGTAAGCTGGATGTCGCCATCCTGTCGCTGCCTTTCGAGGAGCCGGGCATGGTGGTGCAGCCGCTCTACGACGAGCCGTTTCAGGTCGCCATGCCTGCCAACCACCCGTGGCAGCAGCGCGAGGCCATCCCGCCAGCGGACTTGGGACAGGAGCCGGTGCTGTTGCTGGGTGCCGGCAACTGCTTCCGCGACCAGGTACTGCAGGTCTGCCCCAACCTGAGCAGGAGCGCGACCGCCAGCGGCATGCAGCAGACGCTGGAAGGTAGTTCTTTGGAAACCATACGCTACATGGTCGCCTCCGGCGTCGGCATGACCATTCTGCCCTGTACTGCGACCAATGCCTCGCGCGAGGAGAACAGCATGCTGCGCTTCCGCCCCTTTACCCTGCCTAGCCCCAAGCGCCGCGTGGCGCTGGTCTATCGAAAAAGTTTTACCCGCCCGCAGGCGGTTGAAGCAGTACGCCTGTCCATCCTGCAAGCCGCTTTGCCTTGCGTGGAGTGGATTGCACAGTAGCGGCCGGATAGCCATGCTTCTCGCCGATTCTTCCCGCTACGCCCTGCAAGCCATCACCTCGCATCGGCTGCGCAGCTTCCTGACGCTGCTCGGTATCGCGGTCGGCATCGCGGCGGTGATTCTGCTCACTTCCATCGGCGAGGGCGTACACCGCTTCGTGCTGGGCGAATTCACCCAGTTCGGCACCAACGTGGTGGCCATTGCTCCCGGCAAGACCAAGACCGGTGGAGCGCCGCCTGCCGGCATTCCCAGCACGGCGCGGCTGCTGACGCTGGAGGATGCACAGTCGCTGCGGCAGCTGCCCAGCGTCACCGGGGTGACGCCCATCGTCTGGGGAAACTCCGAGATAGGAGGCAACGGGCGGCTGCGACGAACGACAGTATATGGCGTAGATGCGGATTTCCTGCGCGTGTTCAGCGCGCACGTGACGGTAGGCAGTTTTCTGCCGCGCGAGGATGCCGACGGCGCACGCAGTTTCGTGGTGCTGGGGGCCAAGCTGCGCAACGAACTGTTCGGCACCGCCAACCCGCTCGGGGCCAGGGTGCGCATCGGTGGGCTGCATTTCCGCGTGATCGGGGTGATGGCACCTAAAGGCCAGTTCCTCGGTATCGACCTCGACGATACGGCGTTCATCCCGGCGGCGCGGGCACAGGAGGTCTACAACCGCGAAGGCCTAATGGAAATCGACGTCACCTACCGCGATGGCGTGCCCTCGGCCAGTGTGGCCAAGGCGGTGACGGAACGCCTGAAAATACGCCACGGCAGCGAGGATTTTACCGTCACCACGCAGGAGGATATGCTGAAAACGCTGTCCAATATCCTTGATATCCTCACCGCCGCGGTGGGTGCACTGGGTGGAATTTCGCTGCTGGTGGGCGGAGTCGGCATCGTCACCATCATGACCATTGCGGTTTCCGAGCGTACCAACGAGATCGGCCTGCTGGTGGCCTTGGGCGCGCCACGCCGCACTATCCTCAACTTGTTCCTGGGCGAATCGGTGGTGCTGGCGGCCATCGGCGGCGCGCTCGGCTTGGCGCTCGGCGCTGGGTTGGCGCAATTGCTGCGCTTGGTGTTACCCGCTTTGCCGGTGCATACGCCGTGGAACTTCGCCGTCGGCGCACTGCTGATGTCTGCCATCATCGGCCTACTGGCCGGGGTGCTGCCAGCGCGGCGTGCGGCGCGACTGGACGCCATTGAGGCATTACGGTCGGAATGAAACAGCGCATTGTCATCTTGGGGGCTGCCGGGCGCGACTTCCACAACTTCAACGTGGCCTACCGCGACGATCCGGAGGTAGAAGTGGTCGCCTTTACAGCGGCACAGATCGGCGGTATCGCCGGTCGCATCTACCCGCCGTCCCTGGCTGGCCCACATTATCCGGAGGGCATCCCTATCGTCGAAGAAGTTGCGCTGGAAGCCCTCTGCCACGAACGACAAGTCAACCAGGTCGTATTCGCCTACAGCGACCTTCCGCATGTCGAAGTGATGCACCTTGCCTCGCGCGCGCTGTCCTGCGGCGCCGATTTCGTGCTGCTGGGG
The DNA here is from genome assembly GCA_035429685.1 of Methylophilaceae bacterium. Taxonomy (GTDB): domain Bacteria; phylum Pseudomonadota; class Gammaproteobacteria; order Burkholderiales; family Methylophilaceae; genus DAOMFG01. The sequence continues at coordinate 3,373 of DAOMFG010000051.1, forward strand.
CCGGACCGCACCATGCTGCAATCCAGGCTGCCGGTGATCGCCGTTTCCGCCGTGCGTACCGGCTGCGGCAAGTCGCAGACCGCGCGCTGGCTGTCGTGCCTGCTCCGCGAAAAGGGCCTGCGCGTGGCCGTATTGCGCCATCCCATGCCCTACGGCGACCTGCAGCGCTCGGCAGTGCAGCGCTTTGCCAGCCGTGCTGACGTGGACGCTGCTGACTGCACACTGGAAGAACGCGAGGAATATGAGCCGCACCTGGCGATTGGCAACGTCGTCTATGCCGGGGTGGATTACCGCAGCATCCTGCAGCTGGCGGAACAGCACGCCGATCTTATCCTGTGGGATGGCGGCAACAACGACTTTCCCTTCCTGCGGCCCGACCTGCATATCGTGCTGGTCGATCCCCTGCGTCACGGCGACGAGCTGCTGTTCCATCCGGGCGAAACCGTGCTGCGCATGGCCGACATCATCGTGGTGGTCAAAACCGATACCGCCCGAACAGATGCCATCGAACAAACCGAAGCCAATGCGCGCCATGCCAATCCTCATGCCGCAATCGTTCGCGCCGCCTCGCCCATCAGCCTGGACGGCAATCCGGACCTGCGCAACCGGCGCGTGCTGGTGGTGGAAGACGGCCCGACCACTACACACGGTGGCATGGCGTTCGGCGCCGGCTACTTGGCCGCCTCACATGCTGGCGCCGACATCATCGATCCGCGCCCCTGCGCCGCACCGGCTATTGCTGCAGTCTATGCGCAATATCCACACATCGGCCCGGTGCTGCCGGCCATGGGCTACTCCGGCGAGCAACTGGCGGCGCTGCGCCAAACCATAGCCGACACCGATGCCGAAGTGGTGGTGTCTGCTACGCCGATCGACCTCGCCGCGCTGCTCGAACTCAATAAACCCGTGGTGCGCACCCGCTACGAATTCTCCGAGGCAAGTGCTCCCGGGCTGCACGAACGAGTGGAGCGCTTCCTGACCGAGCGACTTCTGCTACCATAAGCCGATCCATCCCACGTCGATGACGAGGCAGCCGTTATGACCCTTTGCCACTCCCCATGAAAAAGAGCCGTCGCAACCGTTCAAAAAAAGTCGGCCTGCCACCGGGCGCGCTGGTGTCCATGGGTGAGGTAAAACTCAAGCATGCGCAACTGTCGCTGTTCCGCTATGACGAAACTGATATCCACGAGCAGAACGAGCTGGATTTATCCGGCTTCGACCTGCAGGCACCGCAAAATGGCACGCTGTGGCTCAACATCCACGGCCTGCACGACACCGCATTGATGGCCGAGATCGGGCGCGCCTTCACCCTGCACCCGCTGGTGCTGGAAGACATCCTCAATACCGACCAGCGTCCCAAACTGGACAGCTATGACGACTACCTGTTTTTCGTCACCCGCTTCTTCCACTACGACCAAGCAGGCATGACCATCAGTTCGGAACAGGTCAGCCTGATCCTCGGCCGCAATTTCGTGCTGACCTTCCAGGAGCGCCCCACTGGCTCCTTCGACCCGGTGCGCGAGCGCCTGCGTGCCGACAAAGGCCACATTCGCAAGGCTGGCGCCGACTACCTGGCTTATGCGCTGCTGGATATCATCGTTGACCGCTATTTCGTCGTGCTCGAACAGATCAGCGACGACTGCGAAGCGCTGGAGGAAGAACTGCTGCGTAAACCCGGGGCCTCCATGTTGCAGAGCATCCACAAACTCAAGCGCGAAACCATGGAGTTGCGGCGCGCGGTATGGCCGCTACGCGAAGTCGTCAATGCGCTGATCCGCAATGAACCCGGCTTCTTCCAGCCGGGAACGCTGATCTACCTGCGCGACGTCTATGACCACACCGTGCATTTCATCGAGTCGCTGGAGTCCCTGCGGGATTTATTGGCCGGCATGCTGGATATTTACCTGTCCAGCATCAGCAACCGCGTCAACATGGAATTGCGCGCGCTGACCGTGGTCGCCATGCTGTTCATGCCGGCCACGCTGATTGCGGGCATCTTCGGCATGAACTTCAAGGTCATGCCGTGGCTCTCGGACACTAATGGATTCTGGTTCGCCATGGGCCTGATGGGCGGCATTGCCAGCCTGATGGGGATGATTTTCTGGCGCCGCCAGTGGCTCAGTCGGCGCTGATGACCTTTTCAGAAAAGTACTGCCGCACCTTGGTCACTTTGGGCGCCACAACCAGCTGGCAATAAGACTGATGGGCATTGTTGGCGAAGTAGTCTTGGTGGTAGCCCTCGGCCGGGTAAAAGGTGCCCGCCGGCATGATTTCTGTCACCACCGAGTTCGGCCAGAAATGTGCCGCATCCAGCCCGGCGATGAACTGTCGTGCGATCTGTTTTTGCTCCGCACTATGGTAAAAAATAGCTGAGCGGTACTGCGTGCCGATGTCATTGCCCTGCCGATTGCGGGTAGTCGGATCGTGGCTGGAGAAAAATACCTCCAGCAATTCCTGCAGGGAAATCAGGCGGGGGTCGAAGGTAAGCTGCACCGCCTCGGCATGGCCTGTAGTCCCGGTGCAGACCCCCTTGTAGTCGGGGTCGGCCACATGCCCGCCGATATAGCCGGAGACTGCGCGCCGCACGCCTTTGATCTGGCGGAATACCGCTTCCAGGCACCAGAAGCAGCCACCTGCCAGGGTGATGGTTTGAGAATTGGACATTTTGCAACTCCTGCCTTGTTGAGAACCATCCCTTAGTCGCTTCGGGTACACTTTACTGACATTCTGACCTGAAATTTTACATCGCACGCCATGTCGCTCAACGCACTTTACGTCGACTTCAACTCCTACTTCGCTTCAGTGGAGCAGCAGTTGCGCCCGGAACTGCGCGGGTGCCCCATCGGCGTGCTGCCGGTCATGGCCGAAACCACCTGCTGCATCGCCGCCAGTTACGAAGCCAAGGCGTTCGGCGTAAAAACCGGCACCATGGTGCGAGATGCCCGCAAACTCTGCCCTGACATTATTCTCGTTGGGGCACGCCCTGCAATATACATCGACTTCCACCACCGACTGGTGGATGTGGTGGAATCCTGCACACCAGTAGGAAAAATCCTGTCCATCGACGAAATGGTATGCCGTCTGACCGGTAGCCAGCAATCGCGCGACCATGCACTCGCTCTGGCGGCGCAGATCAAGCAATCTATCTCCAAAAAGGTGGGCAGTGAAATCCGTTGTTCCATCGGCATTGCACCCAACACCTTTCTTGCCAAGCTCGCTTCCAACATGCAGAAGCCGGACGGCTGCGTGGTCATCGAACAGCACGAACTGCCCGACAGGCTTTATTCACTCGAATTGCGCGACCTTACCGGCATCGGCAGGCGCATGGAGCAGAGATTGACGGCCAAGAGCATTACTACGATCAGGTCGCTGTACGCGCTGAACCGCCAGCAAATGAGGGCCGCCTGGGGCAGCGTTGAGGGTGAGTACATATACGACAAGCTGCGCGGGCTGGAGCCGCCTGAATCCGGGCATGGGCGTAGCAGCTTGGGACATTCACACGTATTGCCTCCAGAAATGCGCAACCGGGAAGCAGCTCTTTCAGTATTGAACCGCCTGCTGCAAAAAGCCTGCGCGCGGCTGCGCAGCTACCAGCTTTATGCCTCGATGATCCATATCCGGGTCAAGTTTCCGAGGCGCCCGACGTGGGAGGCAGACGGCGCCTGCTCACCCACCGACGATACGCTACAGCTGATTCATGCCCTGCAGGGTCTATGGCGGCAATACCCTGACCACACGGACACGCCATACGCAGTGGGAATTTCATTGTCCGGCCTGGTCGGGGCGCGGGGGTTATCTATGGATTTATTTGACTATTCCGTCAGACAATCGAATGTCCGGCTGGATCAAACACTGGATGCGCTCAATATTCGTTTCGGAAAAAATGCGGTATATTTTGGAGCCGCCCACAATGCACTGCATCATGCCCCCATGCGAATCGCTTTCAACCATATTCCGGACCCGACTACCGAAGGCGACACGCTCAGGCCGCCATGACACGCATCGCGCTGTTCAACCAGAAGGGCGGTGTAGGTAAGACCACAACTGTCCTGAACCTCGCGGCAGCGCTATATCGGCGCCATGATGATCCGCTGCTGATTGATATGGATCCACAGGGGCACCTGACACAAATCCATACTGAACCGCCGCAAAGTGTCGCTCAAAGTCTGTTCGCCTTTTACCAAGGCAGAAAACCATTGGGCCAGTTGGCATTACCTTGGGAGGAAATCGACCAGTTGGTCCCTTCTCACCGAGAGCTGATCAAGGTGGACTCAATCTTCGGCAAAGGGCCAGCCATTCTCAACCAGCTCAGGCAAGGCCTTGATAGCCTGGAAAATGAGATGGCTCCGCGCAACACACTGATGGATTGCTGCCCCTACATCGGCGTACTTTCGCTGAGTGCGATTTTCGCATCGGACCTGGTTCTGATTCCTATCGCTTCCGATTTTTTTTCCCTGCAGGGTGCACAAAAAGTTGAACACACCTTACGTGCACTGGAGCCCGTACTCAAACGACGAGTTCATCGACGCTACATCATGACCCGTTATGACAGACGCAGACACATGACTTTCGAAGTTCACGAACAAGCGCAGGCAAGCTTCGGGAAAGAAGTATGCAGCACCGTGATATCCGAGAATGTAGCTATCGCAGAAAGTCCACAATACAAGAAGGATGTATTTCGTTACCGAGGCTCCAGCACAGGTGCACAAGACTATGATGCCTTACTGCATGAATTGATTGAAACCGGATTGGTTTCCATATCAACTGTAGCCGGGTAAAGGACCAGTCAACTATCGGCAACAATCAGGTTCAGCACATCCTCATAACTTGAATTTCCGGTGCGCTCCGGCGTCAGTACGCGCGAATCAAGAATCTCGCAATTAAGGTACATCTGCTGCAATTTACGCGTAGCCTCTTCCTCACTGCGCCCGTAAATTTGCAGATTGTCCACGATTGCACCATTACGGCTACGAATCTGATACACATACTTTGTCATCAGGGGAGCGTGCACGACAGAACCTTCTTTACCGAAATTACGGCCAAATATAAAACCAGTTGCTCATAAAAACAAGATATCTCTTTGTATTAAAAAATGGGTATCCGTTTTCCGTGATTGATTTTCAGTTTTTTGCGTAGGCTGAAATCATAATGCAAAAAAGTGTTGCATGATTGACAGCCATGAGTTGCATCAATACCATGATCCGTGATTCGTAGTTGATCTTGGGATGAGCCTTGGCTGAAACGATGAACAGTGTAATCCGGTGGATGATAGGGGCGTTGCTGGCCTTTCCTATCATTGCCAATGCTGACACCGCAAACAGCTATTCTCCCGATATCAAGCCCATTCAGGCCATTCTGGAACAGCCGGAAAACCAGATTGACCTCGCCAAGGCAAAGCTGGTCATCGACAAAACGATCAACCCCTTGATCGATGTCGAAGCGAACCTCAAGGCTATTGATGCCACTGCCGCCAAAATAT
>DAOMFG010000052.1:0-8791 GCA_035429685.1 Methylophilaceae bacterium
GTCAAGATCGCGCCGCATTACGACGGCCCGGTGGTCTACGTGCCGGACGCCTCGCGCTCGGTGGCGGTGATGCAGTCGCTGCTGACGCCGGAACAGCGCGACTCCTACATCGACGAAATCGCCACCGATTACGAACGGGTGCGCACCCAGCACGCCAACAAGAAAGGCACGCCGCTGCTGAGCCTCGCCGAGGCGCGCGAGAACAGGATGCAGGTGGCGTTCAGCGGTGAACGCGCTCCGGTCAGGCCCAAGTTCATCGGCCGCAGGGAGTTGAAAAATATCGACCTCGCCCTACTGGCCCAGTATATCGACTGGGGCCCGTTCTTCCAGACCTGGGATCTGGCGGGTGCTTTCCCCGGCATCCTGGAGGACAAGGTAGTGGGCGAGGCGGCGCGTAAGGTCTACGGCGAAGCCCAGGCCATGCTGAAGAAAATCATCGACGGCCGCTGGCTGACGGCCAATGGCGTGCTCGCCCTACTGCCTGCCAACAGCGTGCGCGACGACGACATCGAGATTTACACCGACGACAGCCGTAGCGAAGTCGCCTTTACTTGGTACGGGCTACGCCAGCAATCGGTGAAACCTGCCATCGACGGCGTGCAGCGGCCCAACCAATGCCTGGCGGATTTCATCGCGCCCAAGGGCACCCCTGACTACATCGGCATCTTTGCCGTCACCGCCGGCCTCGGCATCGACAAACACGAACAGCGCTTCCAGAATGCTCACGACGATTACAACAGCATCATGCTGAAGTCTTTGGCCGATCGCCTGGCGGAAGCCTTTGCCGAATACCTGCACCAGCGGGTGCGCAAGGATTTTTGGGGCTATGCCGCCGACGAGCAGTTGAGCAATGAGGAACTGATCAAGGAAAAATACTGCGGCATCCGTCCGGCACCGGGCTATCCGGCCTGTCCGGATCATACGGTCAAGCGCGACATGTTCAGGCTGATGCAATGCGAAAAGGTGGGAATAACGCTGACCGAGTCGCTCGCCATGCTGCCGGCGGCGGCGGTATCCGGCTTCTATCTGTCGCACCCGGAATCGCGATATTTCAGCGTCGACAAGATCGGCCAGGACCAGTTGCAAGACATGGCGGCGCGGCGCGGCGTGGACAAGGAATATCTGCAACGCTGGCTCGCACCCAACCTTTAGCACGCATGGCCGCCACTAGGCAGCCATGAGTTTGCTACAATCAACAAACGAAGCTTGATCAAGCCTATGCATATTCACATTCTCGGCATCTGCGGCACCTTCATGGGCGGCATCGCGGCGTTAGCGCAAACCGCCGGACACCGTGTCACCGGCTGTGACGCCAATGTCTACCCGCCCATGAGCACGCAATTGGAAGCGCAAGGCATGGAACTGATCGAGGGCTTCGGCGTCGAGCAGCTGGCGCTCAAACCAGACGTCTTCGTCATCGGCAACGTGGTAACGCGCGGCAACCCGCTGATGGAAGAAATCCTCAACCGCGGCTTGCCTTATATCTCCGGCCCGCAATGGCTGGCGGAGAACGTACTGCAGGACAAATGGACGCTAGCCGTGGCCGGCACCCACGGCAAGACCACCACCAGCTCCATGCTGGCCTGGGTGTTGGAATATGCTGGTTTGAGCCCGGGATTTTTGATCGGCGGCGTGCCGGAGAATTTCGGCGTTTCCGCGCGCCTGCCCGTCGCGCCGCGCCAGGAGCCGGGCGGGCAATCGCCCTTCTTCGTCATCGAGGCCGACGAATACGACACCGCCTTCTTCGACAAACGCTCCAAGTTCGTGCATTACCACCCGCGCACGGTCGTCCTCAACAATCTGGAATTCGACCACGCCGATATCTTCCCCGATCTCGCCGCCATCGAAACCCAGTTTCACCACTTGGTGCGCACCGTGCCCGGAAACGGCCTGATCGTCGCCAACGGGCGGGAAGGCAGCCTGGATCGCGTACTGCAACGCGGCTGCTGGACGCCGGTGGAACGCTTTGGCACGAACGACGGCTGGCAGGCGGGCGTGCCGGGTGCGGACGGCAGCTTCGATGTGCTGCTGGACGGCAATCCGCAAGGCCGTGCGCAATGGGAACTGCTGGGCGAGCACAATCGCATGAACGCGCTGGCGGTGCTGGCCGCTGCTCGCCACGTCGGCGTGCCGGTGGAGATAGGCATCGCCGCGCTGGGCGAGTTCCGTAACGTCAAGCGCCGCATGGAAATCCGCGGCACGGTCAACGGCATCACCGTCTACGACGACTTCGCCCATCACCCCACTGCCATCCAGACCACCATCGCCGGCCTGCGCGCCAAGGTCGGCAGCGCACGCGTTCTGGCGGTGCTGGAGCCGCGCTCCAACACCATGAAGCTGGGAGTGATGAAAGCCGCGCTGCCAGTCAGCCTGCATGATGCAGACCGGGTCTTCTGCTACGCGGCCAACCTGGGCTGGGATGCCGCCGCCGCACTGCGTCCGCTGGGAGACAAAAGCACCACCCGCGACGATCTGGGCGCGCTGGTCGAAATGATCGCCGCAGAAGTGCACCCCGGCGACCACATACTGGTCATGAGCAATGGCAGCTTTGGCGGCATCCACGAGAAGCTGCTGGCGAGGTTGGCTAGTTGAAAGACCGGCAAGCTTATCTTCGAACCCACGCTTTAGGCGTAGCCCTGATATTTTCACTGGCCGTGCACGCAGTCATCCTGGCCATCAAGTTCGCACCAGAGATCCAGAAGCAAATCAAGGACAACCTGCCGGCCCTGGAAGTGGTGCTGGTCAACACCAAATCGCAGTCACAGCCGGAGAAGGCGGAGGCGCTGGCACAAGCCAACCTGGATCGTGGCGGCAATACCGATGACGACCGGCGCCTGAAATCACCGTTGCCGGTACCGAAAAATCAGCCGCTGGAGGTTGCTGCCAGGCCCGGCGCAGAAGCCGGGCAGAAAGCCACCAAATCCGCACCGCACCAAGCCGAAGAAATTCAGGTGCAGCAGCGCGTAGCCGAGCTGGAAAGGCAGGCGCAGGAAATGATGACGCGGCTCCAGGCCACGCAGGCGGTAGAAAGCAAGCCAGTGCAAACCAACGCGGCGCCCAAGCCAGAAAACGGGCGACAAGAAAATATGCCAACCACCACCAACACCGCTGATCTCGCTGCCAGGAGCCTGGAAGCCGCGCGCCTGGAAGCGGAAATTTCCAAGGACTGGGACAATTACCAGAAGTGGCCAAAGCGCAAATTTGTCGGGGCAAGGGTACGGGAATATCGCTTCGCCTCCTATGTCGAGTCCTGGCGGCAAAAAGTCGAAAAAATCGGCAACCTGAATTACCCGGAAGCCGCCAAAGAACAAAAGCTTTATGGGCAGCTGCGCATGACGGTCAATATCAAGGCGGACGGCAGCATCGAAAGCATAGAACTGAATGAGAGCTCAGGCCACCAGGTACTGGACGAAGCCGCCAGGCGCATCGTCGAAATGGCGGCACCCTATGCCGCATTCCCCGCTGACATCAGCAAGGACACTGACATTCTGAGCATTACCCGAACCTGGACGTTTACCCGTGAGGACACCCTGGCTTCGCAATAGGAGGGCGCTATGGACTCAAGCTATTATCGCTACCACGTTTTCTTCTGCCTCAACCGCCGCGATGACGGTAGCCCTTGCTGTTGCGACCATGACGCCGAAGGCATGTTCGACTATGCCAAGAAACGGGTAAAAGCCTTGGGGCTAAACGGTGCAGGCAAGGTGCGCATCAATCGCGCCGGCTGCTTCGACCGTTGCGCGGAAGGCCCGCTACTGGTGGTTTACCCGGAGGCAGTCTGGTACACCTTCATCGACCAGGCCGACATCGACGAGATCATCGAATCGCATCTGCAAAATGGCAAGGTGGTGGAACGGTTGATCGTTTAGAGGCGGGAACGGATCGCCTGTATTAGTCCCTGACGGTCGAGCGGATGGCTTTGCCCATCTCGCTTAGGTTCGCCCCAGATCGGGTTGGGAAAGTGCCTGTCATCAGCAAAACGCGGGATAACGTGCCAGTGCAGGTGCGGCACCACGTTGCCGAGGCTGGCAAGGTTGATCTTGTCCGGCTTTAGCACGTCGCGCACCGCCGACTCAACGGCAAACACCACCGCCATCAGCCGTGAGCGCTCGCCTTCGTCAAGTTCCGTCATTTCCTTGATGTGCCGGTTGAGGATCACGCGGCAAAAACCGGGATAGAAAGTGTCGTCCACCAGCGCCACACGGCAAAAATCGTTCTGCCAGATCAGTTCGCCGCCAAGGTTTGCACAGAGTTCGCAGGCCATGACCATTTACAGCAAGGACTCTTCTTCCACCGAGAACAGGCGGCGGTATTCGCGGCTGGCATAACGGTCGGTCATGCCGGCGATATAGTCGGCCACAGCACGCGGCTGGTCGGCTGTATCCCGCGCCTGGAAATCCTCTGGCAGAAGCCCAGGATCCCGCATGAAGGCGGTGAATAGTTCGCGAATGATGCGCTGCGCCTTGCTGCTCATGCGGTTGACGCGATAGTGACGATAGAGGTTGGCACGCAGGAACTGCTTGAGTTCGCGCTGCTGGCGCTGCATCTCCGGGCTGAAGGCGATGAGCGCGGCATCTCTCTGGCGTACGGCGTTGATATCTCCGGGTTGCGCTACGGCGATATTAGATGTGCTTTGCTGACACAAGTCGGCCACTTGCGAGTTAATCATGCGGCGCACGGTTTCATGCACCAGGCGGCGGCCAGCAATCTGCGGATATAGTTGCCTGACCTCGTGCAGGTGGCGCGCGAAAGCTTCCACCTCCGACAGTTGTTCCAATGTAATGAGGCCCGAGCGCAGCCCGTCGTCGACGTCGTGATTGTTGTAGGCAATCTCGTCGGCCAGGTTGGTGACCTGCGCTTCCAGCGATGACTGCTGCTTGTTGAGGAAACGCTCGCCGAGTTCGCCGAGTTGCCGCGCATTCTGCTGGGAGCAATGTTTGAGGATGCCTTCGCGCACCTCGAAAGTCAGGTTAAGGCCGTCGAATTCGGCATAGCGCTGCTCCAGCAACTCCACCACGCGCAAGGATTGCAGATTGTGCTCGAAGCCACCGTACTCGCGCATGCATTCATTGAGGGCATCCTGTCCAGCATGGCCGAATGGCGTGTGGCCGAGGTCATGTGCCAGTGCGATGGCTTCCACCAGGTCTTCGTGCAGGCCAAGGTTGCGCGCGATGCCGCGGCCGATCTGCGCTACTTCCAGGCTGTGAGTAAGGCGCGTGCGGAACAGGTCGCCTTCGTGGTTGACGAACACCTGGGTTTTATATTCCAGCCGGCGGAAAGCGGTGGAGTGGATAATGCGGTCGCGGTCGCGCTGAAATTCGTTGCGGCCTTGCGGCGGCACTTCCGGATGCTTTCTGCCGCGCGACTGTTGCGGATTTGCCGCGTAGCAGGCCAATGCGTTCATTCCAGCGCCAGCGTTTGCTGCAGTGCGTCCGCGGGAAAATCGCCGGTCATGACCGCCTTGCCAATGGCTTGCAGCAGGATGAAGCGTATTTTGCCATCCACCACTTTCTTGTCCAGTCCCATCAGGTCGAGGTATCGCTCCACGCCCAGAGCGGGTGCCTGTGTTGGCAGATTGGCTGCCTGGAACAGGCAACCGATGCGTGCTATGTCGGCTTCATTCAGCCAGCCCATGCGACGCGACAGGTCAGCCGCCAGCATGGTGCCGGCAGCCACTGCCTCGCCATGCAGCCAGACGCCATAGCCCATGCCGTTCTCAATGGCGTGGCCAAAGGTGTGGCCGAGGTTGAGCAGGGCGCGCTCGCCGCTTTCGCGTTCGTCGGCGGCTACCACCCGCGCCTTGTTGGCACAGGAGCGATGGATGGCATAAGCCAAAGCCTCGGGCTCGCGCGCCACCAGCTTGGCCATGTTAACCTCCAGCCAGTCGAAGAATTCCGCATCGCGGATCAGGCCGTACTTGATGACTTCGGCCAGGCCGGCAGAAAGCTCGCGCTCGGGCAGGCTGTCTAGCGTTGCGGTATCAGCCAGTACCAGCTGCGGCTGGTAGAAAGCGCCGATCATGTTCTTGCCGCGCGGATGGTTGATGCCGGTCTTGCCACCAACCGAGGAATCGACCTGTGACAACAATGTAGTGGGGATCTGGATGAACGGCACGCCACGCAAATAGGTGGCCGCCGCATAGCCGGTCAGGTCGCCGATCACGCCACCACCGAGGGCAATCAGCGTGGTGCTGCGCTCGCAGCGATTGGCCAGTAGGGCATCGTAAACCGTATTGAGCGTCTCGGCATTTTTGTACTGTTCACCATCCGGCAGAATGATGGGCAGTACTGCAACGCCTTGTGTGATTAATGGTGCTGCAAGCTGCTCCAGGTAGAGCGGCGCCACCGTGGTATTGGTGATGATGGCTGCCTGCTTGCGCTTGAGGTGTGGCAGGATCAGCTCTGCCCGGGTCAGCAGATGCTGGCCGATATGGATAGGATAGGAGCGCTCGCCTAAATCAACGGTGAGTGTTTGCATATTGTTTCAGTGCTTCCTCAAGATGGTGCACGATGGCACTGACCGGTTGGCCGCCGGTATCGGCGATGATATCGGCAATTTCGCAGTACAGTGGGTCGCGCTCGGCAAACAGCTGTTCCAGTTTGGCCCGAGGGTTCTCGGTTTGCAGCAAGGGGCGGTGCTTGTCGTTGCGGGTGCGTAGCCAAAGTTCCGCCACGTTGGCCCGCAGGTAGATTACCGTCCCGTGCTGGCTGAGATTCTCTCGGTTCTGCTTCAGTAGCACGGCACCGCCACCGCTTGCCATCACGATGTCGCGCATATGCGTCAGCTCTTCGATGACGCTGGCCTCGCGCTTGCGGAATCCTGCTTCGCCCTCCAGCTCGAATATCAGGGGAATGTTGACCCCGGTACGGCTTTCGATTTCGTGATCGGAGTCGAAGAAAGTCTTGCCCAAGTGCTTTGCGAGCGCCTTGCCAACCGTGGTCTTGCCGGCGCCCATCAGTCCGACCAGAAAAATATTGCCCGTCACTTGCATGACGGGCATTTTAACCGATGGCGGTCAGCGAAAGGAATACGCTTACAGCACGCTGTCCTGCATCAACTTTGGGGTAATGAAAATCAGCAGTTCATTCTTCTGCGCCGTCTGGCTGTTACGCTTGAACAAATGTCCGAGTACCGGCAAATCGCCGAAGAACGGCACCTTGTCCACCGATTCGGACTTAGCCTCTTCGTAAATCCCGCCCAGCACGGCAGTCTCGCCGTTATCCACCTGAACCTGGGTCGTGACCTGACGGGTGTTGATGGAGGGTACGCCGTTATAGATCTGGCCAACCGAGTCCTTGTGTACATCCAGATCCATGCTGATCTTGTCATCCGGTGTAATCTGCGGCGTCACGGCAAGAGATAACGTGGCTTTTTTGAATGACACGTTGGTAGCCCCACTGCTGGAAGCCTGCTGATAAGGAATTTCCACACCTTGCTCAATAGTTGCCTTTTGCTGGTTCATGGTAATGACGCGTGGGCTGGAAATCAGTTTGCTCTTGCTGTCAGCTTCGGCTGCAGAAAGTTCCAAGTTTAGCAATATCCCCGCGGGCAGCTTGAAAATGGAAAAGGCAAAGCTGCCGGCAGTCGGAGAGGTGGCCGGCAGATTCACATTGAGGTCAGTTGGGGTCGTGGTAGTTCCGGTTTGTGCCGTGTTGTAGTTGCTACGTGTAGAGCCACTAATCATGCTGTTCCAGCCATTGCCGGGTTGCCCGCCACCCAAATACGGGTTTTGAACAATGCCGAACCTGACGCCCAGTTCTTTCGAGAAACCAGTATCCGCTATCACGATCCGGCTTTCGATCAGTACCTGGCGCACTGCAATGTCGATCTTGTTGATGATACGTTGTACGCCGGCAATATACTTGGCCGTATCCTGCACAAACAGGGTATTGGTGCGTGGATCAACGACAGCGCTGCCGCGCTTGGAGAGTATCTTCTGCTTGGAGTCGGTCAGGATGGCCTTGAGATCATTGGCCTTTTGATACTTGAGCGTGAACACCTCGGTATAAAGCGGCTCCAGATCCTCGACTTGCTGCTGCGCCTCGAGCTGCTGCTTCTCTTTTGCCGCCAACTCGTCAGATGGCGCCACCCAGATGATGTTGCCTATTTTACGTTGCGACAGGCCCTTGCTTTGCATGATGATGTCCATGGCCTGATCCCATGGCACATCTTTCAGGCGCAGGGTGATACTGCCATTCACCGTATCACTGGTCACCACATTGAGGCCGGTAAAGTCGGCGATCACCTGCAGTACCGAACGCACTTCGATGTTCTGGAAATTAAGCGACAGCTTTTCACCGTTGAAGCCAGGCTTGGACCCTGGCACCAGTTTGTTCGGGTCATCCACAATCGCCCTCACGTCAACGGTGAATCGCTTGTCCGCCTGATACGAAGAATATTCCCAGTTGCCCTTGGGCTCGATAATCAGGCGCGTATTCTTGCCCTGCTTCAGGGTGTCGATATTCAACACTGGAGTGTTGAAGTTGACTACATTCAACCTGCGTTCCAGGCTCTCGGGCACATCGGTGTTGACAAAGTCAACAATGATGTTTTTGCCTTGCTGACGTATATCGATGCCTGTGGCCGCATCGGAAAGTTCGACATCGATGCGTCCCTCGCCGTTCTTGCCTCGCTGAAAATCAACACCCTTGACGACATGTTGCTGATCGCCAAGCTTAGCCTCGGCAAAATGGGTAACATTAGTAGTGGCCGTAGTCGCCTGACTGGCTTCCTGCAGGAGGACCTTTACTTCATTACCGTTTACACTGGTAGTGAATTTGGCGGCATTGAT
>DAOMFG010000053.1:0-8782 GCA_035429685.1 Methylophilaceae bacterium
CAGGCCGGTTCCGGCGGATGCCTCTTCCAGCGCCTTGTATTCCAGTGCGTTCTTTTCCGGCTCGGACAGCAGCATGTCCAGTTTGCTGCCGAACACCGGCGGCAACTGCTGCGCCTTCAATTGCTCCACGTACCCGGCGACCTTTTCCGCCTGCAGGCGCTTGCGCTCCTGGGCTGCCAGCGCAGCCTTGAGGTTGTCTTCCGGCGCCGCCTTGTAGCGTCCCTTGCCCTTGCGGTAGAAATAGATAGGTGCGGCGTGCAAACTGATCGCGACCGCTGCCGCCTCGATAGCGCTGGGCGCATGCCCGTAATATTCCCGCGCCAGTTCCTCGAAACCAAATTCTTCCTCGCCGCTGCATTCCCACAGGAAATCTGCCTCCAGCGTCTCGGCCTCGGTCTGCGCCTGTTCCATGAAGCCAGCCAGCGTGCCTTCGAACCTCAGCAATACGTTGGCTGCCTTGATTTTGGAGCGCTTGCCGGAAATTGCCTCGACCTGCAGCGAGCCGGGATTCTCGGCCATGACCGAAGCCGCTTTGAAACTGCTCTCTTCTTCGTAAAAAACGTTCAAAAGCTTCCTTTTGCCAACCGGGAGATTAAAAGTGAGACCTATCGGATATACGATGTGCCCCGGCAAGAACAAAGCTTGCCAGGCAACGGTGAATTATAACAACTGAGGAGGGAACGAGCCTGATGAAACCGATTGCGCCCCGGTTGGCACGAATTCTTTCGGGTTAATCGGCCGTGCTCTCGGCTTTGGCCTGTACGGCGCTTGCCTGCATGAATTCTGCAATGTGCGAAAGCAGCTCTTCTTCCTGGTAAGGCTTTCCAAGGTAGACGTTGACACCAAGCTCCTCAGCATAGTTGCGGTGCTTGTCCGCGGTACGCGAGCTGATCACGATCAGCGGCAGATGGGCAGTTCTGGCGTCGCCGCGGATTGCACGCGCCAGTTCGAAACCGTTCATGCGCGGCATTTCGATGTCCAGCAACACCACGTCCGGCAACACGGATTGCAGTTGCTGCAGGGCATCGACACCATCCTTGGCGGTGAGTGCGTGATAGCCTTCGCGCGTCAGCAGGCGCGTGATGACTTTGCGCATGGTGAGCGAATCGTCGACCACCATCACCGTAGGCACATGCTTGTGCTCTGCCTGGTCTTCCGCCTGGGCGCGGTAAACAGTCTCTGATACCAATGACTCGCGGAATGCCATCTGGATCGGGTTCAGGATCAGCATTACCTTGCCATCACCCATTACCGTGGCACCGGCAATGCTGCTCATCCCTGCCAACTGCGGGCCGACGTTCTTGACCACGATTTCGCGGTTGCCGAGCACTTCGTCTACCACCATGGCAATGCGGCGGGCACCGCTGCGCAACAGCATGACCGGCATATAGGCCTGCGGCTCCGGTTGTACCGGTCTGCCCAGCAAGCGCGACAGATGATGCAACGGATAATCATTGCCTGCCCACACCACCGCGCCGCGCTGCTCCGCGGCCGCCAGCGCGTCCGGCTTCAGTTTTTGCACCTGCTCGACCACCGTCGCAGGCAGCAGGTACTCGTCCTCGCCGGTGCGCACCAGCACGGTCTGGTTGACCGCCAGGGTCAGCGGCAGGTAGACGGTAAAGGTGCACCCCTTGCCGCTCTCCGAAACCACTTCAATGCGGCCGCCCAGACTGGTGATGTCGTTACGCACTACATCCAGACCGACGCCGCGGCCGGACACCTGGGTCACTTCCTCTGACGTGGAAAAACCGGACTCGAAAATCAGTGTCAGCAATGACGAGGGATCGCTTTCCATGGCCGCATCGAACATGCCAAGCCTGGCTGCTTTGGCCTTGATCTTGTCGAAGTCAAGGCCGCGCCCGTCATCGCTGAGCGAGAGGACGATTTCATTGCCTTCCTGGCGCACGTGCAGTTCAATTTTCCCAACCTTGGGTTTGCGCAGCGAAGCGCGCTGCTTGGCGTCTTCCAGGCCATGCGCCACGGCGTTGCGCAGCAAATGTTCCAGCGGCCCGACCATCTTCTCCAACACACTGCGGTCGATTTCAACCTCGCCACCGCGCAGGTGCAGGGTGGCGGGCTTGCCCAGTTCTCCGCCAGTCTGGCGCACGATACGGTGCAGGCGCTCGGTGACGTTGTCGAAACGCACCATGCGCGTCCGCATCAAACCCTGCTGCAGTTCCTTGGTCATACGCGACTGCTCGATCAGCGCTGCCTCGGTCTCGCTCAGGTTGTACAGCAAGCCCTGCTGGATGGTGGATACGTCGTGCACGCTTTCCGCCATCATGCGGGTCAGTTCCTGGAAGCGCGTATAGCGGTCGAACTCCAGCGGGTCGAATGTTTCGTGAGTTTCCTCGATCTGCAACAGGCGCGACTGCATCTGCGTTTCGGCCTCGATTTCGACCTCGCGCAATTGGCCGCGCACGCGGATCACGCTGTCGGTCAGTTCCAGCAGCGCCTGCTTGAAGGTTTCCATCTGCCGTTCGATGCGCGAGCGGGCAATACTGACTTCACCTGCCTCATTGACCAGTTGGTCGATCACTTCAGAGCGCACCCGCATCATCGGGGTCACGGCGATAGGTTCTATCTGCTCGTCCTGTTGCGGCAGGCCTTCTGTCCGGCCGCCCGCAACAGGGGTTTCGACCTGCTGGTGCAATGCCGACAAATGATCGTTGGCGGCATCATAGCGCCGGAAAAAATCGGTGAAGTTGCGCGCAGTGGGAACGCCTTTTTCCGCTGCCTTGACCACCTGAGTTTCCAGATCGTGCAGCGCATCGCCCAACTCTGTTGCGCCGGCCATGCGCGCACTGCCTTTAAGCGTATGCAGGGCGCGTTGCAGTGCCTGTTGGGAGGCTCCGGCTTCAGGCGATTCCTGCCATTCACGCAGTTGCTTGCCGATCATTGGCATCAACTCGTTTGACTCTTCAATGAAAACATCCAGCAACTGCCGGTCGACCCCGGTATTCTCCTGAGCATTTTGCGTGGCTGCTGTGATGATCCCAGCCTCCGCAACCTCGATATCCGCCTCCATCACCGGCGATGGCTCGCCGGACAATTGGGATTCGAGTTGTTCCGCCGCAAGCGGTTCGCCAGTCGCTGACTTCAACTCACTAACAACCCTGGTTGCTGGCTTGGGCAGCGTACGGTTGGCCGTCTGGAGCAGAATTTCCTGCAATGCGGCCAGCGATTGGTCAAACAGGCGCAGTTCTTCATCCGCCAGTTGCTGCAGCCGCGGCGCTATTTTTTCCAGCCATGATTCCAGGGCTGCACTGGCGTCGGCCAGTGCAGTTATCCCTATCGTGCGCGATACCCCGGCCAGTGTATGCGCAGCGCGGGTGGTCTCTGCCGCAAGGGGTTCCGAGTGCTTGCGGGCGGCTGCGTAAGCTGTGAAAAGCACCCCGAGGTTGGCGTATGCCTCCTCCAGGAATAGCGCGAACAATTTTCGGCCGACCCGGAATGTGTCACCAATGACGATGTCCTCGCCATCCGGCGCTTGTATCTCTGGCTTGGCAGCGGCCTCAACAATTGCCTCCGAAACAGCCTCGATCGTTGTCAGATGATGGCGCAGGGCCTCCGCTCTTGCCTGCCATGGCGATGGCGACAACGCTGCCATACCGCTGGTGGTAAGTTGCTGGACCCATTCATGGAACTCACGGGCAACCTCGTCGACAAAATCGAGAACCAGATCATCGGCCGCCGCGCGCATTTCGAGCATCTGGTTCAGCAGTTGTTCGACCGCCCACGCCACGTCGCCCATCGCGACCAGGCCGACGGTACGGCCGCTGCCCTTGAGAGTGTGGAATGCCCGGCGCACGGTTACCAGCGCTTCATGGTCATCCCGCTTGCTGCGCAACGACTGCAGGTTCTCCGCGATAGTTTCGAGAACTTCGCCGGCTTCCGTCAGGTAGACATCCAGCAGTTCGGCATCCAGTGCGCTGTCTACCAGTTTCTCTGGTTCAACCCCGGCAGCATCCCGGGCGGCCTCGATGGCGACATGCTCCGTCGCATAAGCCGGCGCAGCCTTCAGGCACACCTGCAGACGGGCAGGTAACGCCTCGATAGCGCGTACGGCATCGCCGCTTCCCTCCAGCAGCTGGGCAAGATAGAATTCCAGGGCGCTGATGCTCTCGGCAACCAGCTCGTATTCGCTATTCTCCGCAAGGTAGGAAGGTTGCGAAAAACGCTCTGCCAAGGACCAGCAATCCCTGACAACCGTGGCCGCCGTATGCTGATCGAGCATCTCGAAGGCACCAGCCACCTGCTTGAACAGGCTGGAAGCGCCCTGCAGTTCCCCGCGGGTCTCCGCATTGCGGAAAAACACGTCCAGCAACTGCTCGATGTGCTGTAAATTGGCTCGGATTTCGTCGGCTACCTGGGACAATACCGCCAGGGTCTCGGCATGGCCGGATTCCTTGACAGCGACTTCCCTCGTCTCGCCAAGCAGAACGCCGCGCATGGCCGCGGTTTGCGATAGCAGCGCCTGCAATTCGTCTTCGCGAAATTTCCCGGTAAGCTTGAGCACGCTTTCCAGCATCAACAGGCTGGTGGCCACCTCGATCGAGAACAAAGGTTCGGGAATTTTTCCGCGGCTGGTCAGTTCGGCAGCGCAATCCTGTATATCAGTCAGTGATTGCTGTAACTCCGGCCAATGGATATCCGCTGCCAGCGTGGAAAGGTTCGCGCTCTTCTGGCGGAAATCCTCGAGTTGAGTGGTGTCGCCAGCGGATACTTTGTTCCAACTGGCTTTTAGTTCATCCAGGCTGCTACGCAACGTCGCAAAAAGATCTGCGTCGCCTGCAGAAACGGCTTGCCCGGACGCGCCGCCGCCCGTGATCGCCAAAGCCGCATGATAGTCGTCAAGGTCGAATACACGCTTGATCTCGCGCGCTCGCGCGGATACCGGTTGGCTGACCGCCACAAAGTAAAGCACGTCCCGTAACAAACGGCTGCCCGGACGCACATCCCCCCGTGACAGATAATGCAGTTGCCGCTCCAGTTTGGTGCAGAGGTGGCGCAGGTTTTGAGTAACGGCAACATCACCTGCGGCAACCGCCTCCAGCAGGCCGGCGGACGCCCACCACAAGGCCTTCTGTGCCGCCAGTATCTGTACACGTTCTACAGCGAGCAATGCCTCGAGCATGTTCTGCAATGCAGCCTGATCCCCGGCATCGCGCAACCATTGCACCAGGCCTTGGCGATACTGCTGGCACTGCTCGTCCAGGTAGGCTGGCAGATTCTGCGGTACATCGCTTGCAGGGCCAGTTGGCGGAATGTGGTTGAGGTCAGGAAAGAACAGTTCACTTTCCATGACCTGCATCACGCCGCGCGCGTTGAGCAATGCCTTGAATTCAGGGAAAAGTTTTAACGGTATATCCGGTGCGCCCTCGACCAGCGCATTGACGTACCTTACCAGCGCGTTCAAGGCATCAGCCAGGGCATCAAGATTCTGCGAGGAAGGGTCAAGCTGTTGCTTCTCGAGCGCAGTGACATACTGTTCGATCTCTGTCGAGAAACGCTGCGCCCCATCCAGCCCGACCATGGCTAGGGCGCCAGCCACCTGGTGAACATGCGTCTGGCAAAAACGCAGCGGCGTCAGGTCGGCCGGAGAACCGGCGAATTCCTTGACGTTTTCCAACGCCTGCATGAGCGCCTGGTCAATCTCCCCCTTCACCCAGGTCAGCGGCCCGATATCGAACTCGATGGTCACGATAGTCTGCTAGTTGATCTGGTTACGCGAGCTTGAAACCGGACACGGAGGCTTTCAGTTCCTCGGCCAGGTCGGCCAACTGTCCGATAGAGCCGGCGGTCTGCTTGGTACCTTCGGTTGTTTGCGAAGTAATCGCCTGAATTTCCTGCATCAGGCCGGTTACCTTTTGCTCGATTTCGGTCTGCGCTTGCGTCGCCTGCGAAATGGAAGCAATCAGTTGCGCAAGATTCGCCGTCACCTTGCCAATTTCATTCAGCGCCTGACCGGCGGCATCGGACAGCTTGGCTCCCTCGACCACGCCCTCGGTGCTGCGCTCCATGGCCACCACCGCGTCATTGGTATCTTGCTGAATGGTCTTCACAATTGCACCAATCTGCTTGGTCGCTTCCGAAGAGCGTTCCGCAAGGCGTTGCACTTCTTCCGCCACCACCGTGAAGCCGCGGCCGGCTTCACCCGCCGACGCCGCCTGAATTGCGGCATTCAAAGCCAAAATATTGGTCTGCTCGGTAATGTCGGAGATCAGCTCCACGATTTCACCAATTTCCTGAGAACTTTCACCCAACCGCTTGATACGTTTTGATGTTTCCTGGATCTGAGTGCGGATATCGTTCATGCCGGAGATCGTGTTCTGCACCGCTACCGCACCTTGCGATGCTGCCTGCAGGGAGCGTTGCGCCACACCGGCAGACTGATTTGCATTGGCAGACACTTCGTGAATGGATCGCGCCATCTGCTGCACAGCTGTACCAGCATCCTCGATCTGCTGTGACTGTTTCAATGCAGCCGCCTGCAACCGGGTAGTAATGGCCTGCGCCTCGCCGGAAGCGGCTGTCACCTGCTCGGTGGCATGATTGATTTCCTCAACCAAGGTGCGCAAGCTGTCAATCGTATAATTGATGGAGTCGGCAATTGCGCCGGTGATACTCTCGCTCACCTCCGCAGTCACGGTCAAATCACCTTCGGCCAGGTCGCCCATTTCGTCGAGCAGTCGCAGCACGGCTTCCTGGTTCTTGAGGTTTTGTTGCTCCACACTCTCGAAATGCGATTGGGCCGATTTCACCTGCTGCTGCCCGAAAGTAATCATCAGCGTGGCTGCCAGCACAGCGAATACTACGGCCAGGATCAGCCACAGCTTGCTCTTGATATTGTCGCGCACTGCGCTGGCCAACGTATCTCCTGCAGCCAGAAACTGATCGGCTGACGACGCCAGCCCCTTTGCAGCATCGGCTGCGCCACCTGCATCGGCCGTGGCCCTGGCCTGTCTTTCTATGTTTTGCCACTGCGTGCCAAGTTCCTGCAGAGGAACGCTCAAGCTGTCGCCATACCCGAAAATTCCGCCCTCATCGCGCAATGCGGCAACAGCACTGGAGACCGTTCCCAAGTTCCGCTGCAACTCGCCGGAAAAATTCTGGGCTCCGCTCGCCACAAGCTGCGCATCCTTGGCGACGCCTTGCGCACCGAGCTGTGCCTGCGATACCCGGGCAAGATAAGCAGCGTCATGCTGCCTTTGTGCCAGATCCAGCCCCAAAAAACTTGCCGCCAGCAACACAAACAACACCAGCAATGCGGCCATCCTGATATTGACCGGGGACTTCGCCGCATGCGGCGCACCTGAGGCCCGCGAAAACAGTCGCTTGAGCAGGGCCCCCGCCCCTTCGCTCTTTAACTCCTGCAACAAGTCTTGTAACGCCATGACACTCCCCCGAAAGTTCTTTAAATCTGTCTAATCTACAAACCCGCTCGCCCGTGTATCCCACTGCTCCGGCCGAACCCCTGGACCACCGCTCTAGCCAATACCGACCTTTAAAAAATCAGGATTAACCAGCAAATCGCGCATATTCAGTTCGCGCCATGTATCACCAGCCGAATCCTTGAACTGGCGACCGCCGAACCCGTACGGCCCCTCATCTGCAATTTCCTGCTCCTGCATTTGATCCAGATTGCGCAGGCCAAGCAAAGCGTTTACCAGCAAGGCGACATTGGCCTTGTATTTCTGGTGACTCAACAACACTCGGCTGGACGCCGTCAGCGTCGTGGGCGTATCGCCGGCGAGCTGAGCCATGTCGCTCACACCGTATAGATTTCCACGTACGTTAGACATCCCGAGAAACCAAGGCTTGGCCAGGGGCACCGGATGAATTTCCGGTACCGGGGCTACTTCGCTGATATCCTCAAGACTGACAAGCAGCAGGCTCCGCCCGACTTTGACGCCCAACCGGCTGCTGGACGCCACCTCTCCGGGTTGCGCTCGCTCTTTCAGCCGACCAAGAATATCTTCCTGATACTTGCGCAGATCTAGTGTTCTTGCCATTTATCCCAACGCCGCTATCTTGCCGAGCAAATCTGCCTCTTCCACCGGCTTGATGACGCAATCCCTGGCGCCCTGCCGCAATGCCCAGACACGGTCGGTCAACTGCTCCTTGCCAGTGCACATCAGAACGGGAATATGCGCGGTCTCGGGCGCCTTGGTTAAGGCGCGTGTGGTCTGAAAACCATTGAGACCAGGCATCAACACGTCCATGATGACCAAGTCCGGCAACTCCACCTTGACTCGCTCAAGCGCCACGTCGCCGGATTCCGCCTGGCTGACCTCGAAGCCGTTACGGGTCAGCATTTCGTTAAGATAGAAACGGTCCGTGGCAGAGTCGTCCACGATCATGATTTTCTTGATGGGCATAACCTGAATCCGATCTTGAAGTTAATTCTTGCGGGTATGACGCACCACAGCATCCAGCAGGCTGTCAGCAGTAAAGGGCTTGGTGAGGTATTCGTCGGAGCCAACCATGCGGCCACGGGCACGGTCAAACAGGCCATCCTTACTGGACAGCATGATGACCGGCGTGTTTTTGAACCGCTCGTTCTTTTTGATGAGGGTGCAGGTTTGATATCCGTCGAGGCGCGGCATCATGATGTCGACAAAGATGATGTCCGGGTGATGATCGGTGATTTTGGATAGCGCATCAAAACCATCCTCTGCAAGAATGATTTCGCAACCGGCCTTGGCCAGAAAAATTTCAGCGCTGCGGCGTATGGTGTTGCTGTCGTAAATCACAATCACCTTCATGCCGGAGAGGCTAC
>DAOMFG010000054.1:0-8741 GCA_035429685.1 Methylophilaceae bacterium
CCACGCTGCTGCTAATCGCCGCCTTCATCGGCAAGCTCGCCGCCGGCTATTGCATCCGTGAACCACGCCGCGCGCAAACGGCGATTGGCCTGGCGATGATCCCGCGCGGCGAAGTGGGACTGATTTTCGCCCAATTGGGTTTTACCCAGAACATCCTTAACGGCGAACTCTACGCCGCCATGTTGATCGTCATCGCCCTGACCACCATGGCACCACCGTTTTTGCTCAAATGGTTCTACGGCAGTCCTTCTGTGACAGGTTGATTCTGGTCCAATCGAAGAATGGCCCGGGATCGGTCTTGCGGCCGGGTGCGATGTCGGAATGACCAACGATGCCAGCAATCGGGTAGCGTTGTTCGATCGCTGTCAGCAAGGCTTCCAGGGTTGCATACTGCACATCCTCGAACCGCGTGGTGTCGTCGCCTTCCAGTTCGATGCCGATAGAGAAGTCGTTGCAGCGCTCCCGCCCTTGCCATTGTGATACGCCGGCATGCCAGGCGCGCTTTCCACACGGCACAAACTGGATCACTTCGCCGCTGCGGCGGACGAAGAAATGCGAGGATACCTTGAACTGGTGAATTTCGGCGTAGTAGGGATGTTCGGCGGGATCCAGCCGGTTGGTGAACAGCTCAACCACGCCGTCGCCGCCGAACTCGCCCGGTGGCAGGCTGATATTGTGGATGACAACCAAGTCGATCACCGTACCGATGGGGCGTTCGTCGGAGTTGGGCGAAGTGATCTGCAGAGCCTGGCGTGCGGTGCCGGTGTCGTCAAGGTTAAACATGCGCATGCCGTCTGCTTCCGATAAAATCGTGGCTTGGTACTGAATCCGGAGCTCTCATGGTATTCCTCGAACTGTTCGTCATGCTGGTGGTGATTCTAGTCGCTGCCGAAGTCTTCACCAATGCCTTGGAGCACCTGGGCGAAAAACTGAAAATCTCCGAAGGCGTCACCGGTTCGCTGTTCGCTGCCGTCGGTACGGCACTACCAGAAACCCTGGTGCCACTGCTGGCGCTGCTGGCCGGCACCAAAAACGTACAGGTCAACGAGGAAATCGGCGTCGGGGCCATCCTTGGCGCGCCATTGATGCTCTCCACGCTATCCCTCTCGCTGCTGGCGTTCGCCGTATTGCGCAAGCGTGGCCCTCACGGCGAGTTCCGCCCGGAAAGGACCGGTCTATTGCGCGATCTCGATTTCTTTCTTGCCGCCTTTGCCTTCGCCACCCTGGCGCTGTTCATCCCGCATACCATGACCGAAGTGCGTGCGGCGCTTGGATTCACCATGGTACTGATCTATTTCATCTACATTATGCTGACCTTGCGTGCCTCCAAGGCGCTGGTGCACGATGGCCACGCCACCGAGGCCGAAGAGCCGATGTTTCTCTGCCGCGCCGGCCTGCCCAACAACATGCTGGTGATCCTCCTGCAGTTGGCCGGGGGGCTGGCGTTGCTGGTATATGGCGCACATGGCTTCATCCATGGCGTCGAGGCTGCCGCCCCGCTGCTCGGTCTTTCGGCGCTGCTGCTGTCCCTGCTGATCATTCCGATTGCCACCGAACTGCCGGAAAAGGTCAACAGCATCCTGTGGGTGCGCAAACACAAGGACACGCTGGCGTTTAGCAACATCACCGGCGCCATGGTGTTCCAGGGCACGCTGCTGCCGGCGATCGGCATCATGCTGACGCCGTGGGAACCGCGCCGCGAGGTGCTGGCCGGCGTGGTCATCACCCTGCTGGCCGCCGCCTGGTTGCGCTGGATGGCGAGCCGTGGCCACCTCAAGGTGTGGATGGTATGGATCAATGGCGCGCTGTACCTGACCTACCTGGCGGTGGCGCTGGCCTGAACCCGCACTAGATCTCGTCCTCCTTGTCGTCTTCCCTGCTCAGCCCCAGCTTGGCCAGCCGGTAGCGCAAGGCTCTGAAACTGACGCCCAGAAGTTTGGCGGCGGCGGTTCTATTGTTCCCGGATTTTTGCAAGGCGTCGAGAATTGCCTTTTTCTCGATGCTTTCCAGATATTCCGGCAGCGAATTCATTGCGGCAGACGCCGCGGCCTCACTGTCCTGCGATACTAGCTCGAGCAGCAGGTCATCGGCTTCGATGCGTTTGCCATCGCATAGCGCCAGTGCGCGTTCCAGCACGTTTTCCAGCTCGCGCACGTTGCCTGGAAAAGCGTACTGCGTCAGCAGCGTCATGGCGGTAGCGGAAAGCTCCGGCTGAGCAGCGCCTAATTCCCGACTGTGCTTCTCCAGAATTTTCCCCGCCAATTGCGGAATGTCCTCCTGCATGTCGCGCAAGGAGGGCATCTTGAGCTCGATGACGTTCAGCCGATAATAAAGATCCTGGCGGAATTGGCCGGCTTCCATCATCTTGCCCAGATTACGGTGCGTGGCGCTGATGATGCGCACGTCCACCGCCTCTTCCTGGGCACCACCAACCATGCGCACTTTCTTCTCCTGGATAGCGCGCAACAGCTTGACCTGCATGTGTAGCGGCAGGTCGGCCACTTCATCCAGGAACAGCGTGCCGCCGTTGGCCACATGAAAAACGCCGGGTTTGTCCTGCTGCGCACCGGTGAAGGCCCCTTTTTTGTAGCCGAAAAATTCGCTCTCCATCAGCGTTTCCGGAATGGCGCCGCAATTGACCGGAACAAAAGGCCCGTCACCGCGCGAGCTTTTGGCATGAATCAGCCGGGCCGCAAGCTCCTTGCCGCTGCCGGATTCGCCACTGATATAGACCGGCGCCTGACTGCGCGCAAGTTTATCGATCATCAGGCGCACCTGTCGTACCGGCGCGGAATCACCGATCAAGGCCAACTCGCCCTCGTCTGCTGCGTGCGGCTCCGCCAACCTGAGCGCCGACTGTACCAGCGGCCGCAATTGATCGAGCGAAATCGGTTTGGACAAATAATCGAAAGCGCCCGCCTTCAGCGCGGCGACGGCATTTTCCGCGCTACCGTAGGCGGTGATCACGGCAACCGGGAGTCCCGGGCAAGTCTGGCCGATATGCCGCACCAGATCCAGGCCATTGCCGTCCGGCAAGCGCATGTCGGTAAGGCACAATCCGAAGTCGTGCCGTTGCAGCAAATGGCGCGCTTCCTCCAGGGTACCGGCACCCATCGCGGGCACATCCATGCGTTCCAGGGTCAACAGCAGCAATTCACGGATATCGGTTTCGTCATCCACGACCAGGCAGGCATGCATGTTGCGTGATTTATTGGACATGATGCTTCTTCAGGTAAATGTTGAACTGTCCGCCAGCATCCGATCCGGCATATCCCAGACTGGCGCCGTTCGCTTCACACAGCTCGCGGGCAATATAGAGGCCGAGCCCGGTACCGCCGCTTTCGGTCGTGAAGAACGGCTCGAACAGATGGGGACGCACCTCGTCCGGCACGCCGTCACCGTCGTCTTTCACTGCGATCACGATCTCTTCTTTTCTGCGTGACTGTTCCAGGCGCAGACAAAGACTTCCCGCGCGCTTCCGTCCATGCCGCCAGCCGTTACGGCACAGATTCCACAACACCTGATGCAGATGGCGCCGGTCGAACAAGGCGCTGGCATCCTCGGCAATATCCAGCGCCAAATCTTCCGGTGGAATATTTTCCACCTGGCAGAACTGCTCACGAAACTCGGACAGAAAATCCGGCAGATGAATGATTTCCTGCTGCAAGCGGTCGCGCTGGTTCAATTGCAGTACGTCCTTGACGATCTGATCCAGCCTGACGACGTTGTCGTTGATGATCTGCAGCAAGCGCTGGTGGGTCACATCCTGACCACGATCCTCCTGCAGCAACTGGCTGGCATGGCTGATGGCGCTCAGGGGATTGCGGATTTCGTGCGCGACGTTGGCCGTCAACCGCCCCAGCGAGGCCAGCTTGAGCTGTCTGGCCTGGGATTGCACGCGGTCCCAGTCTTCGATAAAAATGACAGCGCCCTGGCTGCGATCCGCTCCGACCGGCTGGAAGCGCAATCGCAGCTCCTTGCTTCCCGCGGTTACCCTGACCTCATTGGCTCTGGCATCATTTCGGGCTTTAAGCCATTGACGAAACAAGGCCGCGATTTCGCTAGAAAAGCCTTCAAGAGTCGGCGCCGTGACATCGCTGACGAGCCCGCCCAGCATAGCCTCGGCCTGAGCGTTATGATGGCGCAGTCGCAAATCCTTGTCCACGATCAGTACGCCATCCAGCATGTCGCGAATGACAATCTGGTTGACCAGCGCCTGATTTTCCAGATCGATACCCCGCTGCGAAGCCAGTTCTTCGCTCTGGCGGGTACGCTGGGCCAGGCTGTGCGCCAGCCAGGCTGTGGCGAAGCAGCTCAGGCCGAGCATGACGACATGCGAGTAACTCTCGAAGCTTTCGTCCAGAGCGAGAATCCGCCAGGACTGCTCCAGCAGCAAGGCAATGGTGGCCAGCGCCGCATAGAATAGCGCCAGGCGACCCTGGCTGATCAGCGCGGCCGCGGCGATCGCTATCACCAGCAGCAAACCCAAACCGCTCTTGACACCCCCTGCCGCGGACATCAGCAACACAATGAAGCCAATATCTCCAATGACCTGGCCGGTCAACTGCCGGTTGAAGCGCGGGAGACGAAGTCTGGTAAAGAATATGGCGGCCAGGCTGAAGACCACGTAAGCCGAGGCTGCCTGCAAATAGAGCGTGTTGTCGTAGTTTTCCCGCAAGACACGCTCTGACATCAGGAAATACGTGCCCAGCAATATACCGGACACCACCAGCCGGTACAGCGTGAAGTAGCGCATGGTGCGCCAGTAGGCATCGGGGTGACCGGCGGGGTGGCTTGGCTCCGGCAAAGTCATTGCTTTGATTGCCTGCTGTGCTCTTCGCAGCAATAGTAGCCGCCGCGCGACGCCACGCTCTCCGACTTTGGCAGATGCACGCCACATACCCGGCACTGCACCATGTCCTGCGCGCCCGGACTTTTTGGGGCGGGGCGGTCCATATTGCGGCGGTACTGCCCGAGAATGAAGACCAGCAGCCAGACGGCGAGAGCGAGCAGAATGAGTTTTCCCAGCATGGCAAGTCCTTGAGTAAGGTTAGCGGATTGTAGCGAAAAGCCCGGCACACTCAAACCCGCTCCGACATATCGTCTTCGTGTGCATTGGCAATGTCCGGCGCAAGCACATACAATAACCCGGAATGGCAACCCCACTGGAACTTTCGGATTTTCTGGCGCAGACCGAGCGGCGGGCGTTCAGGCAAGCCGCCTACGCGGTGCGGGACGATCACGTTGCGCTGGACATTGTCCAGGACGCCATGCTCAAGCTAGCCGAGAAATATACTGCGCGACCAGTCACGGAATATCCCATGCTGTTCCAGCGCATCCTGCAGAACACCATCCGCGACCACTTCCGCCGGCAGAAAGTACGCAATCTCTGGACGACGCTGCTTTCCTCGTTTTCTACGGGAGAGGATGGCGATGAGCACGATCCGCTGGAGACCCTGCAAACCGGGGATGACGGTCAGGACGATACGCGCGAGCAGATCGAGCGCAAGCAAACGCTCGCTATCATCGAAGCCGCCTTGCAACGGCTGCCGACGCGTCAACGCGAAGCCTTCGTCCTGCGTTACTGGGAAGATTTGGACGTAGCGGAGACCGCGGCGGTTATGGGATGCTCGGAAGGTAGCGTCAAGACGCACTGCTCGCGTGCGGTGCATGCGCTGGCCGCCTCGCTGAAAACCAAAGGGATCAGCTTATGACATCAGAACAAAAGATCGCAAAAGAAATCGTCAGCCTGCTGGATTACGGGACGACGCAAGTGGATCAAGCGGCGTCCGACCGGCTATATGCCGCCCGTCGGCAGGCGGTAGCGGTAGCGCAGGCCAGGATTTCCCCCGTTGCATCTACCGGTGCCGGGAATTTCCTGCTGGAGCACCTGCACGGCCAGCAAGCATGGAAGTTACCGCTGCTGTTGCTGGGTGTAGTACTGGCAGCCTTGCTGTTGACCCAGCAAATAACCGAGAGCGGGCCGGTTGAGGAGGATGCCCTGTTGCTCGGTTCCGATCTGCCGCCGGAAGCATACCTGGATAAAGGTTTCGATGCATGGCTAGAACCCTCCTCGCAGCATTGATCCTGTCTTCGGCTATCGGGGTGGCAAATGCCCGCGCCGAGGGCGCGCCCGTCGCCGAGCCTCATTGGTCGCAACTGAGCAATGAGCAGAAACAGGTGCTGGCGCCGCTTGCCTCGCAGTGGGATACTCTGCGCCCGTGGCAGAGAGAGAGAATGCTGGATATTGCACGCGATTACCCACGCATGCCCCCGCAACAGCAGGGTCGCGTGCAACAGCGTTTGCGTGACTGGAGCCGCATGACGCCGTTCGAGCGGGAAAACGCGCCCAAGAAGTATCAGCAATTTCAGTTGCTGCCGCCGGAAAAACAGGAAGAAATGCGCCGCAAATGGAGCGACTATCAACGGCTCCCGGAAGCCGAGCGCCAGAAACTGCGCGAAAAGCAACCGGAATCCACCCCGGTGGATGATCTGGGCAACTGATTCCCGCAGGCAGGCACTCAATTTGTCCACCCCCAGCCTGTTGCGCCGCTTGGGCAGTTTGCTTTACGACACCCTGGTTTTTATCGCGCTGTGGCTGCTGGCTTCGGCGCTGTTCACGACGATTTATGGCAGCGTGGCTGAAAGCTGGCAACGTTGGCTGTTGCAGTTATTTTGTCTGGCCGTGATTTCAAGCTATTTTCTCTGGTGCTGGACCCATGGCGGGCAAACCCTTGCCATGAGAACCTGGCGCATCCACTTGATAGATGCCAGCGGTTCTGCGCCATCCCTGTCCGCCGCGGTGAAGAGGTGCCTGCTGGCCACGGTCGGCCTGCTCCTTGGCGGCATCGGCTTGTGGTGGGCGTTGTTGGACAGGAATGGCCAATTCCTGCATGACCGCCTGGCGGGAACGCGGCTGGTAATGTCGGAAAAAATCCCCTAGCGCCGCTCCACCCACAGCACCATGCCAACCCCGACAGCCAGAAACATCAAGGTCGGAATGGTGGCACTGAGTATCGGCGGCCAGTCATTGAGCAATCCAATATGGACGAACAGCCGATTCAATACCTGATAGCTGATGCCCACCATGATGCCAAGAAAAATCCTGGAACTGACCCCGCCGCTGCGCTGCTGCAGGAAGCCGAACGGCAATGCCAGCACGACCATGACGATGCAGGCGACGGGATAGGCCATCTTCGCCCATAACGCGATCTGGTGCCGCGTGGTCTTCTGGTGATTGACCCTGAGGTGGTTGATGTAAGAATACAGATTCCAGGCCGACATTTTTTCTGGCACCACCAGCAGCACATTCAGCAGTTCAGGCCGTATGGCCGAATCCCAATAGGCTTGCGGGAAAGTTTGCGTGCTGATTTTCTGACCGCTGAACCTAGTCTGCGTGACATCGTGCAAATCCCAACGCCCTTTCGTAAATTTACCGCCTTTGGCATTGGTAATCATGCGCAAATGAAATTCCGGGTCGAATTCGTAGATGTGGACATTGAGCAGTTCCGAGTCTGGGAGCACGTCCTCGATATTGACAAAACTGTCGCCATCCTTGGCCCACAGGCCGGAACGGAAATCCTGTGCCACGAGAGAATCGGTAGCATGGATACGCATGCGTTGCGCGGAGCGTTCACTCAGGGGCGCAACCAGTTCGCCCACCAGGAACGTCATGATGGTGAACAGCATCCCCACCCGTAGCAGCACCATTCCCATAGAAAACATGGAAATGCCACTGACGCGCAATATCACCAACTCGGAGAATCTGGCCAGTTGGGCCAGTGCGTAAAGGGTGCCGATCAACACCGCCAGCGGCACCACTTCGTAAACATGGCCGGGCGCTTTCAGCAACACGAACAGCAGCATCTTTCCCATGCCGTAGGTGCCCTTGCCGAAATCTTCAAGCTCCTGAATCAGATCGAAAAAGGAGAACATGGCCAATAGCGCCAGCATGATGAACAGAATGCTGCTGATCAGCTCCCGTGACAGGTAGCGGCCGACGATTTTCATGGACGTTTCAGTATCCAGTTGATCACGCCAATGCGTGGCAATACCGGCAAAAGAAACAGGCGCCGGTAGAACAAGTAGAACGCCAGGGCCAGAAAGACGGCATGCGCCGGCCACAGGCCAACCAGCGTGCTGACTTTCCCTTGCACCACCCAGACACGCATAATGCTGAGCAAGTTGCTGTAAATGATGTAGATCAGTAACGCCATCATCAGGTTGGCGGAACGGCCGGCACGCGGATCGACGAAGCTGAGCGGTATGGCCAGCAGCACCAGCACCAGGGCGGAAACGGGCACAGACAACCGCCATTGCAGTTCCGCGTTGTGACTGGAGTCCCCTGATTTCAGCAACTCCCGGCTGGAAGTCGATCTTAATCCAGGCGGTACTTGCTTGACTTCCGCGGGTTCCTCGCGAATTGCGTAGCGCTCGAATTTGGTGACAGAAAATTCTGGCGTGTCGGGTTTGCCCTCATAACGCGTGCCATTTTCCATGACCAGAAAGTTATCGCCATTCGTCTCGACCTTACGGTAGCCTTCCTGCGCCACCATGATGCCCAGTTTCTGGTGCTGGAAGGATTGCACGAAGATATTCTTGACGTTGTTGCCCAACTCATTAAAACTTTCGACGAAAAATACCCGGTCAGCATGACTGGATTCCTTGAATACCCCGGGAGAGATGGCAGCCAGTTCATCGCGGCTTTCCATTTGCTCGAGGAATTGCATTCCCTTTGCCGA
>DAOMFG010000055.1:0-5166 GCA_035429685.1 Methylophilaceae bacterium
TTGATGGGGTCCATCAAGATCGCCAGCCGCGGCGGGCAAAACCACCGCCCGAGCCGGGCGGAAATCGAATCACGCTTCAAGCAGGCGTTTGCAACAGAAATATCACTGGCTTAAGGAGCTATCCGTATGAAAAATTTTCGTCTATTTGCAGCTCTCGGCCTGTGCAGCCTGCTCGCAGCCTGCGCCAGCCAGAAGGCAGGCGATGTTTACACCCGTGATCAGGCACAGCAGGCACAAACCGTGAAAATGGGTGTGGTGGAGAGTGTGCGCAATGTGAAGATCGAGGGCACCAAGACGCCGGTAGGTGCGGGCGCAGGCGCCGCCATCGGCGGGGTTGCCGGCAGCACTGTCGGTCATGGTGCTGGCAGCACTGTCGCCGCCATCGCCGGTGCCGTGGCCGGGGGGTTGGCTGGTGCCGCAGCGGAGGAAGGCCTGACGCGTGAAGACGGCTTGGAAATCACTGTCAAGCTCGACAGCGGCGCCATGATCGCCGTCGTGCAGGAAGCCAATGACCCGTTCAAGCCGGGAGACCGCGTGCGCATTCTGGAAGGCGGCGGCGTGACGCGCGTCAGCCACTAGCTTCATCTAACCTTCAAACCACTGTAACCCTCCGGTAACGCGGGCTGCTTAAAGTTTCTCCCAACATTCCAGTTGGGAGAAACGCCATGTTGGATCAACGTGTTGTCAATGAGCTGCAGCAGGAGCCGTCCGCTCTTTATTCAAGCATGGCCCGCACTTCGGCCGACGTCATGGAGGCGCAACGTTTGCGCTACAAGATATTCGCCGAAGAGATGGGTGCCAAGCTGTCCGGCCATGACGGGCTCGACCGGGACGGTTTCGACCCGTTTTGCGATCATCTGCTGGTGCGCGAGCGGGAATACGGCAAAGTCGTCGGCACCTATCGCATCCTCAGCCCCGCCATGGCCAACGAGGTTGGGGGCTATTATTCCTCCGGCGAATTCGATCTGAACCGGATCGAACATCTGTTCGACCACACAGTAGAGGTCGGCCGCGCCTGCGTGCATCGCAATTACCGGAGTGGCAGCGCCATTGCCCTGCTCTGGGCCGCATTGGCCAGATACATGCAGACCAACCGTTATGACACGCTAATCGGCTGCGCCAGCATTAGCATGGCCGACGGTGGACACCTTGCTGCCAGTCTCTATAATAGGCTGAAACATGAATACCTTTCCCCGCCCGAATACCGAGTTTTCCCGCGTTGCCCGCTACCGCTGGATGCCTTGCGCAGCGACATCGAGGATGCGCCCTGTCCGGCGCTGGTCAAAGGCTATCTGCGCCTCGGCGCCTGGGTTTGCGGCGAACCGGCCTGGGATCCCGACTTCAATACCGCGGACCTGCTGGTGATGTTGCCGATGTCGCGCATCAACCGCCGCTACGCCGCGCATTTCCTCAAATAGCGTTGCAAGGCGCGGCCACTTCCTTTGCCACGCGCCTGTTCCGCCTGATACGGCTGGCGCTGCATATTTTTCACGGCGTCCTGACCGCCGCCACCGTGCTGGACCGTATGGAGCAGGGGCGCCGCCAAGAGGTGATCCTACGCTGGTCGCGGCAGTTGCTTGATATTCTCAAGGTTCGTACCACGCTGCACGGACAACTTCCGAGTCCGGGGCAGCGCGGCACACTGTTCGTCGCCAACCACGTTTCCTGGCTCGACATCTATGCGCTCAAGGCCACGCACCCCATGCATTTTGTCGCCAAGTCGGAAATCCGCGGTTGGCCAGTGGTCGGCTGGCTGGCGCACATCACCGACACCATTTTCATCGAACGTGATCGCCGTCATGCGACTGGGCAAGCGGTGACGGCGCTGGAGCAGGCGCTGCGGCAGGGCGAATGCCTGTGTTTTTTCCCGGAGGGCACCACCACCGATGGCACGCAGCTCAAGCCGTTCAAGGCCAGCTTGCTACAGGCCGCCATCAATGCCGAGGCAGCGCTGTGGCCGTTGGCGATCCGTTACCTGAATGCGGATGGCAGCGCCAACACTGCTGTCGCCTATCACGGCGAGATGACTATGCTGCAATCGTTATGGGAAGTCTTGAAACAGCGTGAAACGCGGGTGGAACTGCACTTTGCCGCGCCGATCAGCGCCACGGGGGGCGAACGCCGTCACCTGTCACAGCAGGCTAGGCACGCCATATCTTCTTTATTGCATCTTCCGCGGCACAAGGCACCTGGAACACACGACGGTCCTCCAGGCGCATCGCGCTGAGTTGGCCGCCCCAGAGGCAGCCGGTATCCAGCCCGATCAGGTTGTCGCGCACCAGCAAACCCAGCGCCGACCAGTGCCCGAACAACAGCGTGCTGCCGCTGCTGTTGCGGTTCTCAAGCTCGAACCAAGGCAGGTAGCCGGCCGGGATGTTGGATAGCTCGCCCTTGAAACGGAAATCCATGTCGCCCGTCAATGTGCAAACGCGCAACCGGGTGAGGGCGTTGGTAATCACGCGCAGGCGGCTCATGCCGCGCAGTTCGCCATCCCAGCGGTTAGGGTGGTTGCCATACATGTGCGAGAGAAAATAACGATAGTCGTCGCTCCTGAGCACAGTCTCGACTTCGGCCGCTAGGGTAAGGGTAAGGCTGGCGTCCCATTGCGGCAGCACCCCGGCATGTACCATCAGGTATTCGCCCTCGGCATGGGCCATACGCCTGCCGCGTAGCCATGTCAGCAGTTCTTCGCGGTCCGGTGCCTCGAATAGCGCTTGCACGGTATCGTAACGGTGGGCCTCGACGAAACCTTCGGCCAGCGCCAGGGCGTGCAGGTCGTGGTTGCCCAGTACCACCTCCAGCGAATCCTGGTGCTGCATCGCCCAGCGCAAGACGGCCAGCGAATCCGGCCCGCGGTTGATGATGTCGCCCACCAGCCACAAACGGTCGCGTACAGGGCTGAAGCCGATATGTTGCAGCAGGTGGGTAAAGGAGGTGTAGCAGCCCTGAATGTCGCCGACCGCGTAGGTTGCCATTGTATTGGACTCTCAGGGAATCAGGCTGGCGGCAGGCTCGGCAAAAACTATTTCCTGGCGACTTCGGCTTCGGCCCTTGCCGGCTCCGGAGTCTTGAAGCTGGCGCCAGACTGGTTGGCCATGTAGGCCACCGCGGCGGCCACTTCGCCATCGCTAAGATCCGCAGCGCCGCCGCGCGCCGGCATCTGGCGGATGCCCTCCAGCGCATGCTTCACCAGTGTGTCGTAGCCTTGCGAAAGGCGTGGCGCCCAAGCACTCTTGTCGCCAATTTTCGGCGAACCCAGCAAGCCGGCCGCATGGCACATGGCGCAGACTTCCTTGACGACCTGTTCGCCACTCTTGTCTACGCGCGGACCGCTGCTGTCGGCCAGATTCACCTGCCCCACCGGCTGGATGCGTTCTACTACCCTGGCCGCGGCGATCGCCGGGTCGGTATCCTCAATATGGGTGGCCTGAATGCCCAGCACCAGTTTGACGATCAGGAAGATGACCAGCCCCGGCATCAGCAATCCGCCCAGTAACGCCAGGATGAACTGTAGAACCGTGGTTTTCGGGAAGTCGTGATGCTGCGTGCTCATGGCAAAAGTCCTGGTCGAGATTTATAAAACACAAATTATACCGGCAAGCACCTCGCGGACAAAGGACAGCGAGGACATTGACGGGGGTGTTTGCTATAATTCGCCCGTGCGCCCGTAGCTCAGTTGGATAGAGTATTGGTTTCCGAAGCCAAGGGTCACTGGTTCGAATCCAGTCGGGCGCGCCACAGTCAACGAAAGGCCGATTCCTCTACGAAATCGGCCCTTTTGCATTTCAATCGCAGGCGATGAATCTTGGCACTCAGCCTGCTGTAAATTCATTAAGTCTGAATTTGGCCCATTTAGCCATTCAACTTTTCTTTTTACTTTATGAAAGTAGAGGCATTACTATCTTAGATAGAGCATTTCCAAGTGCCATGTGCTGCTCGGCATCAAGATGCACACCATCTATAGTACTGGTGGTTGTTATGCAGCCAGCATCAAAAAAATAACATTTTAGTTCTTTACTGACCTTCTGGTATGCATCTGCCAATCCAACACATTTCCTTTCAGCGCCTGCAAATTTAGGAGCAATCGGTCCTTGGGGAGTCTGAATGGCCGGTGGTGAAACAACCAAGACGTTGGGTATAGGCATTCCCGGTTCTATCGGCGCTGCACGAATTGCGGATACAAGCGCAGAAATCCCTTGAGAAGCGTGCCACGCGTTGTGCTCATGCATGGATTGAAAATCGTTGGTTCCCAGCATAAGTATTACAAGCGTAAGTGGCGAATGAATTTCGATGCGCTGGGCAAGTCCCAATAGGCCATTCCGTCCGGGCTTGTAGGGATCATCCCATACGGTTCTGCGGCCATTAAGACAATCTTCTATGACGCGAACGTTCCTGCCTGAAGCACAAAGTGCCATCTCTAATACACCGGGCCAGCGCCGATCAAATGGCAAGCGTTGGCGGGTAAGCGGAATGATGCCCCAGGACAGTGAATCCGCATAAACAAGAATTTGCTGCATACAGCACCATGCCTTGAAGATTTGATGTTTGTTTATGCTGCCATTTTTTTAGAATGTCCGCTATTCGCCAATAGTCGTCATTACCAAATATAGAGCTACCTCCTGTTTCCAGTGTCCGGGTTTATCGACTCGGGCGCGCCATCAAGCTCATATTCCCAGCGATGGTGCTTGTCGCCTGATCGAGAACTTATACGGTAATTCAGCTGTCTCTTCTGCGAGGCGGCGGGTCTGATACACTCACGGGAACATCTCCTGCCGATTCTGCTGATTGATGACCAACTTCCGGAACTGACTGATGAAAAACAGATTTTTGTGGCTATTGCTTGCGATTGCCCTGAGCGCGCAAGCGGCAACACCGAATACAGCAACGCCATCCGCGCAACTCAAGCCATTGCCGGAACATGCGCAGGCCGCACACATGGCGGCTGAAGTGCTGACCCGGTATCACTACAGGCACATTCCTCTGGATGACAAGAGCTCTTCGAAAATATTCGACAATTATCTGAAGGCGCTGGATGAGGAAAAATTATTTTTTACGCAATCGGACATAGATCGGTTCTCGATTGCGCGAACTTGGCTTGACGACGCCATTTTCAACGAGAACCTGAGCGCCCCCTTCGCCATACACAACGCCTTTCAGCAGCGCGCC
>DAOMFG010000055.1:5176-8640 GCA_035429685.1 Methylophilaceae bacterium
TTCGCGATCGTCGCGATGTTCTTCGTGGGCGTCGCCTCCGAACGCATCGCCTATGCGCGCTCCCTGCTCAAGAAAGGATTTGATTTCGACGCCAAGGAGAGCTCTCAGATTACCCGCGAGAAGGCTGCGTGGGCGAAGTCCGAGGCCGAACTGAACGACTTGTGGCGCAAGCGCGTCAAGAACGACTGGCTGCGTCTAAAACTGGCCGGCAAGGATGACAAAGGCATCGTCGAGACCCTGGATAAACGATATGAGAATTCCTTGAACAGCAGCCTCAAGATCAAGAGCGACGACGTCTTTCAGAACTTCATGAACGCCTACGCCACGGCAATCGACCCGCACACCAATTATTTCGGGATCCGTGCTTCGGAAGATTTCGATATTTCCATGCGCTTGTCGCTGGTCGGCATAGGCGCAGTGCTTCAGGACAAAGAGGGGTACACCACGATCAGGGAGCTGATGGCAGGCGGGCCGGCAGCGCTTTCCGGCAAGTTGAAGGTGGGTGACCGGATCGTGGGTGTCGGGCAGGGCGAAAACGGCACGCCGACCGACGTGGTGGGTTGGCGCATCGACGACACGGTAGCCAGGATTCGCGGTGCCGAGGATTCGGTGGTCGTCCTCGATATCCTGCCCGCGGAGGCCGGCCTGGACGGCAAGCACAAGCTAATTCCGCTTGTCCGCAAGAAAATCAGCCTGGATAAACAAGCCGCGAAGAAATCTGTCATCGAGGTGAAAGACGCTGGTGCGACACGTCGTGTCGGCGTGATCTCCCTGCCCGGGTTCTATCAGGATTTCGCGGCTCGCCAAAAAGGCGACAAGGATTTCAAAAGCGCGACCCGCGACGTGGCGCGCTTGCTGGAGGAGCTCAAAAAAGACAACGTGGATGGCGTGCTGGTCGATCTGCGCAACAATGGCGGCGGTTCGCTGGATGAGGCTGTCGAGCTGACGGGGCTGTTCATAGACAAGGGTCCGGTCGTGCAGCAACGTGACTCCGAAGGCAAGATTTCGGTGGAAGGCGACACTAACGCCGGCCAAGCCTGGAGCGGACCGCTGGGTGTGCTCATCAACCGCGCCTCGGCGTCGGCCTCCGAAATTTTCGCGGCGGCGATACAGGATTACGGGCGGGGTATCGTGATCGGCGAGCAAAGCTACGGAAAAGGCACGGTACAGTCCGTGGTAGACCTGGATCAGCTCGCAAAAAACGAAAAGCCGGAATACGGTGAACTCAAGATGACGATCGCCCAATTCTTCCGCATCAACGGCGGCACCACCCAGTTGCGTGGCGTCACGCCGGATATCGGTCTGCCGACGATGATCGACGCCGAGGAGTTCGGCGAGTCCAGCTATGACAATGCCTTGCCCTGGACGCAGATTCGGGCGGTTGACTATGCCCCCGCCGGCGACTTGACGGCCATTCTGCCCAAACTGAAGGCGACCCACGAGTCGCGGATAAGCCGGGACAAAGACTTCAGTTATTTGCGGGAAGACATCGCCGAGGCCGATGCCCAGCGCAAGAAAAACCTGATTTCACTGAACGAAACCGAGCGGCGCAAGGAGCGTGAAGCGCGAGAGGCCAGGCTGAAGCTGCAGGAAAAGGACAGCGAAGCCGACAAAGGTGCCATAACTTCCAGGCTCCAGGATGATGGCCTGCAGTCCAGCGAACGCGACCTCAACGACGATCTGGCGCTCGAAAAAGCAAGGAAAGATGCCAAAGACATCTTTCTGGACGAGGCCGCGCATATCCTCAGCGATGAAGTTGGTTTGCTGAAGGCCAGTCCCAGACTTTCGGCCAGCGTGCTACCCAAATAGGCGCAACCCGCTTTCGGCCCCAAGTCGGGGGGGCTGTTGTCGTGGCTGGGCGGCTCTATCGCGAGATCACCCCCGAGGATCGAACCACGCCAGTTTTTCCCGGAGCCCTACCACTTCGCCAACGATAGTCAGCGTCGGCGCCTTGAATCCCTCCGCTGCCACCCGCCCGGGCAGATCGGACAGCGTGCCGGTCATCACGCGCTGGTGGCGTGTGGTGCCTTGTTGAACAACGGCAATGGGGTGTTGCGGCGGCAGGCCGTGTTCGATCAGCTTCTTGCAAATTTCAGGCAGCCCTTCCAGCCCCATGTAGATCACTACCGTGTGGTTCGGCCGCACCAGCGCAGGCCAGTCGAGGTTGACCGTGCCGTCCTTGAGATGACCGGTAACGAAAGTCACGGCCTGGGCATAATCACGGTGAGTAAGCGGGATGCCGGCATAGCTGGAAACCCCGTTGGCCGCGGAGATCCCCGGCACCACCTGGAACGGGATGCCGTGTTCGGCCAGCGTTTCGATTTCCTCGCCGCCCCGTCCGAAGATGAACGGGTCGCCGCCCTTGATGCGCAGTACCCGTTTGCCTTCCTTTGCCAGTCGTACCAGCAGCATATTGATTTCCTCCTGCGGCAGGGTGTGGATGCTGCTTTTCTTGCCGACATAGATGCGCTCTGCATCGCGTCGTACCAAGTCCATCACGGCCTCGGAGACGAGGTTGTCGTAGAGCACCACATCGGCTTTCTGCATCAGCCTTAACGCACGAAAAGTCAGCAGGTCGGGGTCTCCAGGGCCTGCCCCGACCAGATAGACCTCCCCTCCCGGAGGATGGTTGACGGCCTGTTTGAGCGACTGCTGCAAGGCGCTGAATGCCGCCTCTTCACGCCCGGCCAGCATTTGCTCGGCGATCGGGCCTTCGAACACGTTTTCCCAGAAAATGCGCCGGGCCGAACCTTCCGGCAGTTGCTGCTGGACCTGCTTGCGGAATTTCCCGGCTAGCGCGGCCAGCCGTCCGTAAGCCGCCGGGATCAGCGTTTCCAGCCGCGCGCGCAACAGGCGCGCAAGCACGGGTGCCGCGCCACCGCTGGAAATGGCGACGACGATGGGCGAGCGGTCGATGATGGAAGGCATGGTAAAGGTGCAGAGCGCGGGCTGGTCCACCACATTGACCGGGATGCTGCGCGCCTGCGCGGCCTGCGAGACGGCTGCGTTGATGGCCTTGTCATCCGTGGCGGCAATAACCAGCCATGCCTGATCAAGATGCCGGGGGTCGAACAGCGCTTTTTCCCAGAATATTTTTTCCGCGGCATACAGTTCGGCGAGGCTTTGGCAGAGATCAGGCGCCACTACGGCAACTTGTGCTTCTGCTTTCAGCAGCAGCGAAATCTTGCGCGTGGCGATCTCTCCGCCGCCGACGACCAGGCAGCGCCGGTCACGGACTTGAATGAATATGGGGAACTGATTCATGTGTGTAATTTATCCTGAATTCATTCTTGTGAAACTTGATTCAAGTCAAGGAAGGGAAAATGAATTTGGCACATTCTACCCGCTAAATTCGACAAACCTATCTTCTTACTAAACACGGGAGGCTGAATCATGAAGGCTCGCAAAATAAAATGGATGGGAGTGCTGGCGGTTTCCACGCTTGCGCTGGCGGTCAGTTCGGT
>DAOMFG010000056.1:0-8605 GCA_035429685.1 Methylophilaceae bacterium
TGACGGTTGCCCGCAATCCCTTACCAGTGCTGGCGGAGGTAAACGTTAGTTGTGTATCATGCATCTCGGCGATGCGTCTGACAATGGAAAGCCCGAGGCCGCTGCCGCTGGCTTCGGTGCCCAGCGGCCGGTAGAAACGCTGTGAGATTTTTTCCAGTTCTTGCTCCGGCAGGCCGGGGCCATTGTCGCTGACGGTAATGTTGCTAGCGGAAATTTCCACACGTACCAGCGTGCCAGGTGGGGTATGGCGTACCGCGTTGTCGAGCAGGTTGCGCAGCATCACGCGCAAAAGCGCCGGCAGACCGTTGACGGTGACTTCATCGCCTTCCGCCAGCTCCAGTTGCACCCCCTTGTCCAGCGCGGCCGGGGCGATGTCGGCGAGGGTTTCAGCGGCCAGTTGGCGCAACGGGCAGGGTTCGCGTGAGCCAGTTTCGACGCTGTCCAGCCGGGCCAGCGTCAGCAGTTGCTCGATCAGGTGGGCGGCGCGGTCGCAGCCGGCAATGGCGCCATCCAGCGCATGACTGCGCTCGGCCGTGTTGGCTGCGTTGCGCGCCACCTGGGACTGCGCCTTGATAACGGCGATAGGGGTGCGCAGTTCGTGCGCGGCGTCGGCAGTGAAACGCCGCTCGCTCTGGATGGAGGCGTTGATGCGGTGGAACAGCGTGTTCAGCCGTTCGATCAACGGTATGACCTCGTCCGGCGCGGAACCGGCATCCAGCGCGGCCAGGTTGTCCGGTTCGCGGCGTCCCACTTGTCGCGCCAGCCCGACCAGCGGGCGCAAGCCGCTGGCGACAGCCAGCCATAGCAGGATGGCCAGCAACGGCAGGGCGACCAGCAGCGGTCGCAGCAGATTGGCCGCGACGCCACGTGCCAGTTTCTCTCGCACCTCCGCCTGCTCGGCGACGTGAATCAAATAGGTGTGCGAATCATCCCAGGCACTGAATACGCGCCAGCGATGGTTATCCAGGGTACGGTCGCTGAAGCCGGAGTCCTTGTCCGACAGCGGCTGCTGCGGCGCGTTGACGGAATGCAGGCGCAAATCACGGCCCTGTTCCCAGACCTGGAAGGCCACCCGGCGCGAGTATTTGTGCAACTGCGGCGCATGCTCGGTTTCGAGCTCGTCGAGTTCGTGCGTGGTCTGGGTGAGCAGCAGCGAGGCGGTTTGCGTCAGGTGGGCATCCAGCATCTCGTCCAGTTCCTCGCGTGCGTCGAAATAGGTCCACACCGACGCGCCCAGCCAGACTAGCGTAATGACCCCAAGCACCATGGCCAGCAGTCGTTTTTTCAGAGAGGGGTTATGCCACATGGTCAGGATTTGATGAGGTAGCCGACGCCGCGTATGGTTTCGATCAGCGCCGGGGTGAGCTTGCGGCGCAGGTGGTGGATGTGCACCTCGACGGCGTTGCTTTCGATTTCCTCCCCCCAGGCGTAAAGCTGCTCTTCCAGTTGGGTGCGTGACAGCACCTTGCCGGCACTCAGCATCAATGCCTGCAGCACGGCGAATTCACGCGCGGACAGCTCTGCTGGCCGACCCCGATAGCTGACGCGATGCGCCGCCGGATCGAGTTCTATATCGCCGAGCTTGAGCGTGGGGGCGGGCTGGCCGCTGGCGCGGCGCACCAAGGCACGCAGCCGCGCCACCAGTTCTCCCATGTCGAAGGGTTTGACCAGGTAATCGTCGGCACCGCTGTCCAGACCCAGAATGCGGTCGTCCACCGTGTCGCGGGCAGTGAGGATCAGTACCGGCAGAGCTGAGCCGCGCTGCCGCAGGCGGCGCAGCACTTCCAGCCCGGCCATGCGCGGTAGTCCAAGATCCAGTACCGTCGCCGCGTAGGGTTCACTGGACAGCGCCTGGTCGGCGGCCGTGCCGTCGCGTAGCCAGTCCACCGCGTAGCCGGCCTGTTTCAAGCCGGCCTGCAGGGCGTCGCCCAGCAGGTTATCATCCTCGACGACAAGTATGCGCACATTCACTCCCACTGTTCATTTCCGTGCTGGCCTCAATGCCGTCGGCTTGCCGGAACCTGTTTGAAAACCAGCATGCAAGCCACGATCAAACTAACAATGACGATTGTCGCGGAGTAGCGGCTGAGTGCCAAGCCCCCCTCGCTGACTGGTTTGTCCAGCAAATCCCCGACTACCGCGCCGAGCGGGCGCGTCAGGATGAACGCAGCCCAGAATAGCGTGGTATGGGAGATGGTCGTCCGGTAATAGGTAATCGCCAGTGCGGCCAGCATGACGCCAAATACCATTACCCCGCCACCATAACCTAGGCCAGCGGTGTCCGCCGTCCAATCACCCAGCGCGGTACCCAGGGTTTGGGAAAACATGATGGTCACCCAGTAGTACATCTCCGATTTGGGCGAATTCACCGTGTCAATGGCGACTGAGCCCAGAGCGCGCTGCCAAACGAATAGCGAAGCAAGCAGCAAGCCCAGCAAGAGCGCCGCTCCGCCCGCATAGCCGATGTCGAGGGAACGATCCATGAAGTCGGCCAAGGTCGTTCCCACGGTGGTGGTCGCGATGATGGCCGCCCAGTAAAGGGTGGGATGGAATTTTTCAGCGCGCACCTGGGCGATGACAGCAATCAAAAACAGGATGGCAAACATGCCCGTGCTGGCAAGGTAGCCGAAGCCCATCGACATGGAAACCATGTCCCCGCCGGTTTCACCCAGGGTGGTGGCCAGGATCTTGATGATCCAGAACCCCAGGGTGATGGCGGGAACCTTGCTGAAAACCTCCTGCTGCTGCCTGTTCATTCAATCCTCAACCAGTAACCGTCCCGCTGGCAGGATACCAAACCCAGAACGCGGCCACCGCAGCCAGTATTATGGCACCCAGCCAGGCATGCGTGCGAGGGATGCCTTGCTGCGCCTCGCCGGACTTGTAGCCGGTGAGCATGGCACGCGCCAGGTTTTCGCGGTGCAGCCAACTGCTGACCACCACCCCGGCGATGTGGATGATGACCACCGCCAGCATGAAGTTGGCCGCGCCCTCGTGCAGTTCCTCGAACGCTTCCTCGCCGCCGACTTCGAAATACAGCAGGATGCCGCTGATTGCAGCCAGCAGTCCCAGCCCGAGTAGCAGGAAGATGGCCAGGCTGCCCGCCGGGTTGTGGCCGACATAGTGTTGCGGCTCGCGCCGCACCAGGCTTTTCAGGTAATCCACCACCTGGCCGGGCGCGAACAGGAAGGAGCGGAATTGCGCGTAGCGCGTGCCGGCAAATCCCCACACCAGGCGGAAGGCGATCAGCCCCAGCAGCGTGTAGCCAAGCATGACGTGGATGTCGCGGTAGCGCTCGGTTTCGGCGGTGAGGAAGGCGCCGGTGAACGAAATCGCCAGCAGCCAGTGGAAGACTCTAGTGGGCATATCCCAAACCAGGATGCGTTGCAGCATGATGTTCTCCTTATTTTGGCAGCCTCAGGCTGCGTTCGTTGAAATCGCCCTGCGCGGCCCGCGTGTGGCAGGCCGCGCAGTTGGCGGCGCTTTTCACCAGCGGGTTTTTCCAGGTCGCAGCCGGCACTTCGTCGTGCTCGCGCTTGAACCAATGGGTTTCGGTGATGCGCAGCTGAGGTTTTACCGCCGGATCCGGTTTGCGGCGACTGGCGTTTTGTTCGAGGAAAGCGAGAATCTCCGCCGTGGTGGCTGGGTCGATGCTGGCATCGGAGCCGAAATGTTTATCCAGCCCGGCCATCATCGCTTTCCACGACTCCGCCGGCAGCAGGCGCGCGGGGTAGGCGACATGGCAGGAGCCGCACTCGGCCTTCCATCTTGGGTTAGTGGCACGGAGCGTTTCGCCGGAGGCTTGCGCGGCGCCGGCAACCAGAA
Source organism: Methylophilaceae bacterium (assembly GCA_035429685.1). Classification (GTDB taxonomy): domain Bacteria; phylum Pseudomonadota; class Gammaproteobacteria; order Burkholderiales; family Methylophilaceae; genus DAOMFG01. Next base: position 3,826 of record DAOMFG010000056.1, read on the forward strand.
ATGTCAGTATGAGCAGGTGAATTCGCATGGTTGTCTCCTTATTTAGCCAGGGACATCAAATAGGTCAGTACGTCGCCCTTTTCCAGCGGCGTACAGGCACGGTTCAGCACATCGTTACAGTTGCGCTTGAACCACTTGTCGACCTTGGCCTGGTCGGTGAAACGGTCGGCATTGGCCGCCGGTGCCAGCGGCTGGATGGCCTTGCCGGTGCGGGTATGCTTGCCCACGCCGGCCGGGTTGTCGGTATGGCAGGTGGCGCAGCTCCAGTCGCTGCCGTGGGTGGATTTGAAGAATTGCTCCCCGCGCGCAGTGGAAAAGCCATGGAAGCCTGGCGTTTCAGCGGCGGTCTGCTTCAGTACGGCCAGGGTTTCGGCCGGAGTTTGCGCGACAGCCGGCAGTGCAATGGCGAGTACGGCAGCCAGGCTGATGTGCATGATGGTGTGGAACATGGCGACCTCCTTTTGCACGGGTGATGTGTGCAGATTAGGAGGTCAACCTTAAGGCAGACTTAACGCAAGCGCAGAATATCGAGGTTGCGCGATCTGATGCTGTTCAGCAGTTCGGCGTTATCCACCAGCGACTCGCCATAAGACGGCACCAGTGCTTTCATCCTGTCGCGCCAGTCGCCGTTCTTGAATTTGTCGGCGAAGCAGCGCTCGATCACCGTGATCATGGCGGATACCGAGGTCGAAGCGCCGGGGGAGGCGCCGAGCAGGGCAGCCAGCGAGCCGTCCTGGGCTGAAACAATTTCGGTGCCGAATTCCAGCCGGCCGCCTTGTTCGCCGCATTGCTTGATGATCTGCACGCGCTTGCCGGCCTTGGCCAGAGTCCATTCTTCCGCGCTGGCGGTGGGGACGAACTGGCGCAGGGCGTCCATACGTGCCCGGTGCGATTGCAGCGCCTCGCCGACCAGGTAGCGGGTCAGGCCCAGGTTGCGCAGACCGGCGGCCAGGGTGGGCTTGAGGTTGTCCGGCTTGACCGAGGTGGCGAGATCGAGCAGCGAGCCGCGCTTGAGGAATTTGGTGGTGAAGCCGGCGAAAGGGCCGAACAGCAGCGCCGGCTTGCCGTTGATGATGCGCGTGTCCAGATGCGGCACCGACATCGGCGGCGCGCCCAGCGCGGCCTTGCCGTAGACCTTGGCGTGGTGCTGGCGGATGATGTCCGGGTTGTTGCACACCAGCCATTGCCCGCTGACCGGAAAGCCGCCGTAGCCCTTGCCTTCGGGGATGCCGGATTTTTGCAGCAGCGGCAGGGTGCCGCCGCCGGCGCCGAGGAAGACGAAACCGGCGCGGATGGTTCTGCTGCGCCCGGTCTTGCGGTTCTGCACGCCGACATGCCAGGCGCCATCCTTCGCCTGCCTGAGCTGGCGGATGGCGTGCCCGGTCCACAGCTCGAAATGGGCTTGTTGTTGCAATGTCTTGACCAGGCTGCGCGCCAGCGCGCCGAAATCCACGTCCGCGCCATAGGCCACGCGCGTCGCGGCGAGCTTCTGGCTGGTTGCGCGCTGCGCCATCACCAGCGGCATCCACGCATTCAACTGGTCGCGGTCCTCGCTGTACTCCATGTCCCGGAACAAATGATGCGCACTCAGCAGCTGATACCGTCGGCGCAGGAAGGCGACGTCGCTTTCGCCCCAGACCAGGCTCTGATGTGGCGTGGGGTTGATGAATTCGGCAGGGTCGGGCAGGGTGCCCTGTTCCACCAGCGTGGTCCACAATTGCAGCGAAACCTCGAACGCGGCGTTGATCGTCAGCGCTCGCTCGATGGCGATGTTGCCGTCCGTGTCCTGTGGGGTGTAGTTGAGTTCGCAATAGCCGGCGTGGCCGGTGCCGGCGTTGTTCCAGCCGTCGCTGCTTTCCAGGGCGACCTGGTCCAGGCGCTCCACCATGAGGATGTTCAGAGTGGGGTCTAGCCGGGACAGCAGGGCGCCGAGCGTGGCGCTCATGATGCCGCTGCCGACTAGCAGGACATCGACTTTGACGGGTTCGGACATGGGTAAAAGGATCGGGATGAAAACCCGGCTATTTTACATGCAGGGTGTTCCTACAGGTTGCCGATACGGTGCAGCTCCTGTTGCAGCGTGGCTTGATCCATTTGCACCAGCGGTAGCGCCAGAAATTCCTCGATGCGCTGGCGCAGGATGCGGTAGGCCTGTTCGAATGCGGCGTTGATTTCGGCGTCGCTGCCAGTGGCCTTGGCCGGGTCTTCCACGCCCCAGTGGGCGCGTACCGCTTGGCCCAGATAAGCCGGGCAGGTTTCATTGGCGGCATTGCCGCATACGGAGATGACGATGTCGGGTATGGCCGGCAGGTCATCCCAGGATTTGCTGAAGTAGCCTTCGGTGGCAATACCCTCGCGTCGCAGCAGTGCCAGCGATCGCGGGTGCACGTAACCTGCCGGATGGCTGCCGGCGCTCATGGCGTGCATACCGGCCGGGGCAAGGGCGTTGAAGGTGGCTTCCGCCAGGATGGAGCGGCAGGAGTTGCCGGTGCAAAGAAAGAGAACATTCATGGATTGGCCTCATACCAGGATTTGGAACGGTTGACGATACCGACCACGGATAGCATGACGGGCACTTCGATCAGCACGCCGACCACGGTGGCCAGTGCGGCGCCGGATTCGAAGCCGAACAGGGCGATGGCGGTGGCCACCGCCAGTTCGAAGAAGTTGGAAGCGCCGATCAGCGCCGATGGCCCGGCCACGCAATGCGCGACTTTGAATTTTCTGTTGAGCCAGTAGGCCAGCCCGGCGTTGAAATAGACCTGGATCAGGATGGGCGCGGCCAGCAGCGCGATTACCAGCGGCTGCGCCAGGATCTGCTCGCCCTGGAAGGCGAACAGCAGCACCAGCGTGGCGAGCAGGGCGGACAGTGAAAGCGGGTGCAGTTTTTTCAGGGTGGCTTGCAAGGCCGTTTTGCCGCCCCTAGCCAGCAAGGCTTTGCGCCAGAACTGGCTGAGGATGACCGGCGCTACGATGAAGAGAGCCACGGAAAGCGCCAGCGTATCCCATGGCACCGTGATGCTGGACAAGCCCAGCAACAGGGCGACGATGGGGGCGAAGGCGAACAGCATGATGAGGTCGTTGATCGCCACCTGCGACAGGGTGAACTTGGGTTCGCCGTCGCACAGGTTGCTCCACACGAACACCATGGCGGTGCAAGGCGCGGCGGCGAGCAGGATCAGCCCGGCGATGTAGCTGTCGATCTGTTCGGCCGGCAGCATGGGCGCGAACAGGTGGCGGATGAACAGCCATCCCAGCAGCGCCATGGAGAACGGCTTGACCAGCCAGTTGATGGCGAGCGTGACGGCGATGCCGTTGCGGTGCTGGGTGACTTCGTGCATGGCGGCAAAGTCGATCTTGAGCAGCATGGGCACGATCATCAGCCAGATTAGCAGCGCCACCGGCAGGTTGACCTCGGCCAGTTTGAAGCCGCCGATGGCCTGGAACACGTCCGGTACCAGCTTGCCCAGAAGGATGCCGACGGCGATGCAGCCCGCCACCCACCAGGTCAGGTTGCGCTCGAAGGCGCCGATTTTTCTTCTATCGGTCATGCACATCCAGCCTTGCGCGAACGGAACTCGATCTTTTGTGCTGGCGGCGCGCAGCAGGCCGGCTGATCCCCGCTCTCCGGCAGGTCATGAAAGGTGGGTGCGCTATCCAGCGTGTGGTAAGCCTCCCACGCAATGCCAGACGGATCCACCACCCAGTGCTTGTCGGACTTGGCGTAACAGCAGACAGTGTCGGCTTCGCTCAGCGTCACCATGCCGGCTGCATCCAGCCGCTTCTTGATGTCGGCCAGTTCGTCGTCGCTTTCCACCTGGATGCCGAGATGGTCCAGTCCGGCCGTCGCGCCGCGTTGGCTGATGGCGAAATTCACCCGTGGGTCGTCCAGCATCCACTTGGCGTAATCAGGTTTCAGCACGCTGGGCACCGCGCCGAACAGCTGGCTGTAAAAGGCCGTGCTTGCTTGCAGGTTATCTACCGAGACATGGATGTGCATGCGTTTCATGATGGGCTTCCTTTGCTGGTGACGATAATCGGGGAACAGCAATCCTGCTGCCCGCCGCAGCAGTTTTCCAGGAGAAAGCCGAGCAGGGCATTCATCACGGAAAAATCAGCGGAATAGTAGATGAAGCGGCCGTCCTGCCGCGCTTGTACCAGCCTGGCGTGCGACAGTTCCTTGAGGTGAAAGGACAACGTGCTGGCGGGTACGCCCAGTTGCTCTGCGATGCTGCCCGCAGCCAGGCCACTCGGGCCAGCCTGTACCAGCAGGCGGAAGAGGCTCAGGCGGGATTCCTGGGCGAGGGAAGTAAGCAGGCCGACGGCGGTTTTGTTATCCATATTTCTATTATTCTGGAAATATGGATAACTCGTCAACGAGAATTTCACAGGCAACAAAAAAGAGCCTTGCGGCTCCTTTCTGGCCAACCTGAAATTGGAATTACTTCACGCGGTTGCGGTATTCCAGGGTGCGGGTGTCGATTTCGATCTTGTCGCCGATTTCGCAGAACAGCGGCACCGGCAGTTCGAAGCCGGTGGCGGTCCTGGCGGGTTTCATCACTTTGCCGGAAGTATCGCCCTTGACCGCAGGTTCGGTATAGGTGATTTCGCGCACCACGGAGTTGGGCAGTTCCACCGAGATAGCCTTGCCGTTGTAGAACACCACTTCGCACGGCATGCCGTCCTGGAGGAAGTTGAGCGCGTCGCTCATGGTTTCCGCTTCGACTTCGTACTGGTTGTATTCGGCGTCCATGAACACGTACATCGGGTCGGCAAAGTA
>DAOMFG010000057.1:0-8532 GCA_035429685.1 Methylophilaceae bacterium
GTTACCTGTATCCAGACGCCACGTACAAGCACGGCCGCACCAGCGGCAGCCCGGATCAGCAGGTAACCAAATCCATGCTGAGCAACGTGCTCAAGGTTTCCGGCGCGCCATATTATTACTCCGTGATCCCGACAGAATACTGCAAGGCGGTCGACCTCAGGGAATGCACGCTGTCGTCCGTGGCGACAGGCGCCTACATTTTTCCTGCCAGATCGCGCTGGTGCGACAGCACCGCCCTGACCAGCTGCCAGTCCATCAAGGCAGGGAATTATGTCTGGCCGCGCTATGTGGGGGTGGGTGCGACCACGGCAGTGGCGGCCGCCGGCTCATTCAAGGTGACCGGCGCTAACAAGAACCAGAATGCCACGGTGACCAGCATCAAGGTCAATGGCGTCGAGGTCATGGGAGGCACGGGAACTGGCTGTGGCGCGGCATCCAGCAACTCCAGCAGCAACACCGCCTCAACCAGGTATAACGCGCTTGCAACGCAAATTATTGCAAAAATCAACAGCTGCACTTCCAGCCCGGAGTACACAGCGGTTATTGATGGTTCAGACAACACTAAAATTCTTATCACCTCGACAACAACTGCGGGGGCTTCAGCCAATGGCACGATAACCGGAGGCGGTTATTCTAACGGGGCTGCCATTGGCTCGACCGTCGCCGCAGCGCGCGGCGTCACAGGCGTCACCGCCGTCCCCCCTTACACCTTCACCCGCACCGACATCGTATCGACGACCACCAGCTACCCCAAGGCGGCCGCCCGTGCCGATTGCGGACTTGCCACCGACACCACCTGCACCTACGCCGAGGAAATCACCAATTTCGGCAACTGGTACGCCTATTACCGCACCCGCATGCAGGCCATGAAGTCGGCGGCCAGCCTGGCCTTCAAACCGATCGACAACCGCTATCGCGTCGGCTTCGTCACCATTTCCAGCCAGAGCAGCAACTATCTGCCGATCGACATTTTCGATGCGGGCGCTGGCAAGCAGAAAGACAAGTGGTACACCAAGCTGTTCGGCATCTCGCCCAGCAGCAGCACGCCGCTGCGCTCGGCGCTGGCGACGGTAGGCCGGATCTACGCCGGCAAGAAACCGATCGGCTCTTCGGATCCGGTGCAGTATTCCTGCCAGCAGAACTTCGCGCTGCTCACCACCGACGGCTACTGGAATAGCGACAGCGCCAGCGACGTCAAGGATATATCCGGATCCGGTTCGGTAGGCAACAAGGATGGCGGCAGCACGCCCCGCCCGATGTATGAAGGGCCGACCGCCAGCTCCAATTCTCTTGCCGACGTCGCCAATTACTATTATGACACCGACTTGCGCGATAGCGGTTTGAGCAACTGCACCGGCGCACTGGGCGCGGGCGTGGATGTCTGCAAGAACAACGTGTTCGTCAGCGGCACCGACAACAACGAACAGCAGCACATGACCACCTTTACGCTGGGGCTGGGGGTCGATGGCACCCTGATGTATACCAGCGATTACAAGAACATCAAGAAAGATGTCCCCGGCGCAACCCCTCCTGTGGTATACCCTGCACAGACCGGTGCAGGCAAGGATTACTATCAGCTGATCAACGGCTACGGCACTCCCACCATGAATTGGCCGGTAGCCGTACAGGACACCGAGACGGCGGTAGATGACCTCTGGCATGCCGCCGTGAACGGCCAGGGCATCTATTTCAGCGCCAAGGATCCGGCGCAACTGACCCAGGGGCTGGTCGACGCGCTGTCGCAGATCAACGCCAAGATCGGCGCCGGCGCGGCAGCGGCCACCAGCACGCTAAACCCGGTGGCCGGCAACAACTTTGCCTACGTCGCCAGCTATACCACGGTCAAATGGACCGGCAACCTGGAATCGCGCAGCATCGACGTGAACACCGGCGCCGTCAGCGCAACGGCCAACTGGTGCGCGGAAGACGTGCTGCCACCCTCGTGCTCGGGAACCGACAAATCGGTCGTGCTAGACAGCAGCGGCGCCAGCCCCAAGTATTATTGCGTCACGGCAACCGCGGGCAGTTGCACCGCCCCCGATGTTTGGGGCGATGGCACTACCGTCCCAACCACCAGCTGCAAAAAGGAGATTGCTGCCACCTGCACCGGGAAAATGTCGCTCAAGGTAAGCGCCGGCGCTGATACCCGCAGCATCAAGTTCAACAACGGCGGAACTCTGGATGACTTCCTCTATGGCAGCCTCCCGACAGCCCAGCAGGCTTATTTCGACAGCACGAAGCAGGCCAGCCTCAGCCAATGGTCTTCCCTGGATGCCACCCAGAAAAGCCATGCCACCGGGGAAAACCTGGTGAACTATCTGCGTGGGCAGACCGGTTATGAGGATATCCGCTCCGCCAACCTGCCCAAAAACAAGATCTACCGTTACCGCGAGGCGCTGCTGGGCGATGCGCTGGAATCGGCGCCGGCCTTTATCGCCAAGCCTACATTCAGCTATATCGACGAGGGTTACAGCGAATTCAAGACCGCACAGGTAGACCGTGAGGGCACCGTATACCTCGGCACCAACGACGGCATGCTGCACGCCTTCGATGCCGCCACCGGCAATGAGCGCTGGGCCTATGTCCCGACCATGTCCATGTCCAACATGTGGAAGCTGGCGGACAAGAACTACGCCACCCTGCATACCAACTACGTCAATGGCGACAGCACCATCGGCGATATCTGCGTCGCCAACTGCAGCCTGCCAAGCGCAGAGTGGAAGACCATCCTGGTGGGGGGGCTCAGCGGTGGCGGGCGCGGCTACCATGCGCTGGACATCACCAACCCGAACTCGCCGGTACTGCTGTGGGAATTCACCGTCAACAACGACAGTGACGTCGGCTACAGTTTCGGCGTACCGGTCATCACCAAAAAGACCGACGGCACCTGGGTGGTATTGCTGACGTCCGGCTACAACAACGTCTCCCCCGGCACGGGCAAGGGCTATCTGTTCGTCCTCGACGCCAATTCTGGCAGCGTGATCAGCAAGATCGGCACCGGCTCCGGCAATACCACCACCCCCAGCGGCCTGGCCAGAGTCAGGGCCTTCCTCGATGAGCCGGAGAAAAACAACACCGCGCTCTACGTGTATGGCGGCGATCTGCTGGGGCAGCTCTGGCGCTTCGACATCAACGCCGAGACCGCCATGCTGTTCGCCAAGCTGGAGGCGGGTGGCGTAGCGCAGCCCATCACCACGATCCCCGAACTGGGCAAGATCAATGAAAAGCGCGTGGTATTCGTTGGCACCGGCAAGTATCTGGAGCAGAGCGATCTCACCAATACCGATGTGCAGACGCTCTACGCCATCAAGGATGACAATGAAACCACCACGTTCGACAATCCACGCGACAGCGCCTTGATGGTGGAGCAGGAGATCACAAACAGCGGCGCCAACATGCGCAGGGTAACCAACCCCAGCGTCGTGAATTTCGTCACGGGACGCGGCTGGTTCATTGACCTGCCCGACCCGGGCCCCGGTAGCGAACGCCAGAATATCGCCGCCCGCCTGGTGCAGGGGACATTGATCGTGCCGACCAACGTGCCTGTCAATTCCGTCTGCACCCCCGGCGGATACGGCTATTTGAACTTCCTCGATTACAGAACCGGCGCCGCAGTCGAGGGCACGCTGGTATCGAGCAAGCAGAATGCGATGATCGTGGGGGTCAATGTGGTCTTTATCGAGGATGACCATGGACGAATCAGGCCCGTGGTGACCGTGGTGACTTCCGACAACCCAACGCCGGAACTTGTGCCGGACGTGAAATTCGCCGGCAACGCAGCCGGGTTTACCGGTACGCGCGCCATCTGGCGTGAATTGCCGAGCGAGTAGCCTGTAGCAAACCGTACCAGGCGGAAAGAGCGGCCTTGCCGCTCTTTCCGCTTGTGCCAAAGCCCACGCTTGCCTCCCGCAATAATTCTGAAAGAGCGTTCAAATAGAAAGAAGAGGCCATCAACGAATTGACCTGAAGCTGGAGTGCCTGCTCGATCAACGGCACTAATTTTGCTTTGTTGCTATTGTACGAATCAAGTCAGGACAAAATGACATGCCACCCCCTCTGGGCTCCAGCAATGTTGCGCTGATAACTGTTTATGAGATCGGCAAGATACTCAGCTCTTCGCTCGACCTGCAAAAAACCTTGCGCCAGGTGCTGAATGTCATCGCCACGCACATGAACATGCAGCGCGGCATGGTCTGCACGCGTGAAGATTCCGAATCTCTGAGTATCCTTGCTGCAATTGGCTTCAGCAGGGAGGAGGTCCAGCGAGGACGATTCCGGGCTGGGGAAGGTGTAACCGGGCGGATTTTCCAGACCGGCATCCCTGCGGTTATCCCCAATGTGGCGCACGAACCCCTTTTCCTTAACCGTACCGGTGCACACCGGCTTCTGGAAGACCAGGCGATCTCATTCCTGGGGGTCCCGATCAAGGTAGGCAGGCCTAGCGGCCAGCGCCGCGTTCAAGGCCTCGTCTGTCATTCTGGGGGGGGGGCGGGCTGATTCTCCGTTCTACCGGGGCACGCTGTCCGTCAATTCCACGGGCAGCGTGGTCAACCGCCCATTGCACCGGTCAAGCCGGTCGAAAAAGCTTTTGATCGTGATCCAGCGTCCCTGGCGCAGCCGCCAGGCCACAACGCGCTCGTAATAGACATCGATCAGGACCGAAAACTCGTCCGCATCGAAGCCCTCCTCGGTCAAGACGAAGGAGTGGCAATAAAAACATCTTTCCCCGCCTGCATCGGAACCGATGATCTTTTCCGCGTGAACAGAAGGCTCGGTGTGCTACTCAAAAGTCACCGGAGGGACGATCTGATCACGGGATTCCTGTGGTAGTAGATGACTCCAGTGCTCCTCCATAATTTGCTCCCCGTCAGACACGCTCAATCCAGTTTCAACACCATGGGGTTGAATGCCTTGGACACCAGCATCACCCGGTCGCCGGGATGCAAATTGCTGGCTTCGTCCGGCATGGCGACTACGCGCACGATCTGGTTGCCGACCAGCACCGTGAGCGAAAACAATACATCCATGGGCTCGATGGCCAGAATCTCGCCGGTAAAACGGAAATTTCCGCTGGTCTGTCCGGTGCTGAAGACCTCGGCGGGACTACCCTGCTGTACCAGACGTCCAGCCTCCATCAGCATCACCCGGCTGACGAGCTTATAGACCTCGCCAACATCGTGGCTGACAATGATGGTGGTCAGGCCAAAATGCCGCTGCAAACGCAGGATTTCGTCATGCAGACGCGCGCGCATTACCGCATCCAGCGCCGAGAATGGTTCATCCAGCAACAACAGGCGCGGCTCGGAGGCGAGCGCCCGCGCCAGCGCGACACGCTGTTTTTGTCCGCCAGACAGGGACTCCGGCTTGCGATGCTGCAATTCGCCCAGTTCCATCAGGTCCAGCAATGTATCCACGCGGTTTTTGTCAGCGCCCTTGCGCAAGGCGAATTCCAGGTTGCCGCGCACCGTCATGTTGGGGAACAGCGCGTAGTCCTGAAACATATAGCCCGCGCGACGATGTTGTGGCGGCAGGTTCACACCTGCTGCACTATCCAGCCAGGTTTCGCCGACGACATCCAGACGTCCAAGATCCGGCTTCTCCAGCCCGGCCAGACAGCGCAGCAAGGTGGTCTTGCCTACGCCGGACGGGCCGAACAGGGCAACGAATTCACCTTCGGCAATCTCCAGGCGGACATCCAGCTGAAATTCGCCCTGTGCCCCGTGCAGTCGCTTGCTGATGCTCGCCTGTATCATTTCAGCGCCTTGCGGTTGGTGACATACACTACCAGCAGAATCAGGAACGACAGCACGAACAATATCCCGGCGTAGAAGTTGGCGGCAGCGTAATTGAGCGATTCGACTTCATCGTAGATGGCGATCGACGCTACGCGCGTCTGATTCGGCAGGTTGCCGCCAATCATCAGTACCACGCCGAATTCGCCCAAGGTATGGGCAAAGGCCAGCACCGTACCGGACAGCAGCGCAGGCTTGATGTTGGGCAGCAGCACGCGCAGGAAAATCTCCCATTGTGGCTTGCCCAGCACCTGCGCGGCTTCCGTCAGCGAACGCGGCAAATTCTGGAAAGCGGCCTGGATCGGATGTACCAGAAAGGGGAAGCTGAAAATCACCGAGGCAACCACCAGCCCCTCGAAGCTGAACGCCAGCCGCAGCCCTGCCACACGATCCAGCCATTGGCCGAACCAGTGTTCCGGGCTGAAGGCAAGCAGCAGATAGAAACCCAGCACCGAGGGCGGCAATACCAGCGGCATGCTGACCAGCGCCTCGACGGCGGGCTTGGTGCGGATGCGGGTGTTGGCGAGCCACCAGGCGAATGGCACACCGATGCAGAACAGGATGGCCGTCGTTACCGACGCCAGTCGGAACGTCAACAGCAAAGGGGTCAAATCATGGGTCATGGGAGAGCACCACTTCATTGGCCTTGACCAAGGCCTCGACCGCATCGCCAACAGCCAGCTGCAACCGGTCCACGGCACGTGTCGTGATGATGCTGGTCAGGGACTTGCCGCGACAATCCAAGCCCACCGCGCTCAAGATCGCGCCGCGCTCGATACTGCGCACCGTGACAGGAAAACGGTTGCGCAAGCTGATAAGGCCGCTCAGGTTTTTCGCCAGCGAGACCTCGGTTTCCTTGAACAGCAGCGTAACGTCGGCACCGACCAGAAGATAGCCAGCCGTTTCCGGCGTTTCCAGCAGGGTGGCAGTAAACACATCGCCGCCCACAGCCACGTCCACCAGCGACATGTGGCTGTTGCACTCGATGGCGGAAATTTTCCCTTGCAACTTGTTCAAGGCAGTTTGTACCCATATTTTGCGAAGATGGCGCGTGCCTTTTCCGACAGCACAAAACCGTAGAACTTGCGCGCAGCCTCGCCGTTGGTCTGGGCGCCATGACGGAGTATCACCACCCCCTGCGCGATCGGCTCGTAGCTTTCCAGAGGCACATCCACCCATTTTCCCTTGCCCGCCATCTCCGGCGCCATGACGATGGATTTGGCGCTGAAGCCGACATCGGCGGACTTGGTGTCCACATACTGGCTGACCTGGGTAATGCTTTCACCATACACCAGCTTGGGCTCCACGGCCGCAAGCACCTTGTAATATTCCAGCGCCTTGAGCGCCTGCCGCCCATAGGGCGCCACCTTGGGATTGGCGATAGCCACCTTGCCTACGCTGGCGTCCGCTAGTCCGGCCACCCCCTTGCTCAGGACAACCTTCTTCTGCGTCCACAACACCAGCAGGCCGTAGGCATATGGCTTGGGCGGGGTGACAGCATAGCCGTCCTTGTACAGTCCTTCCGGAAATTCCATATCGGCGGACATGAACACGTCGAGTGGCGCGCCATTGCGCACTTGCGTGGCGATCTTGCCGGAAGCATTGGGTACGCTCTGGGTCTCGATCCCCGTTTTCTTCTTGAACTCGGCGGCTAGGTCTTCGAACACATACTTGAGGTTGGCGGCGATAGCCACCGTCAGCGGCTCCGCAGCCAGGAGGTGCCCCGGCAGCAAGAGCAGGAGCAGCAAGGACAATTTATGCAGGTAATTCATGTTCTCCTAATGCATTATCTAAGATTAACCCTATCAAAGGGCATCAGAAATCAAACTGGGTACGCAATACCACCGCATCTTCGTTATCGCCGGTTTTATTGTTAAGCGTGATCGGCGCATCAAAGTTGGTATGGATGTAGTTGAGGATCAGGCGCGCATTGGGGTTGAGTATCCACTTGGCACCGGCAGTCCAGGCATCGGCTTCCGCAGTGTAGCAAGCGGAGGTGGCAGTCACCTGATCGTCAAAGGCGGAACTGTACTGGAAACCAGAGCAGCCACCTCCCGTAGCGTCAATACATTGCAGCACGCAAAGATTCTCGCATCTGGCTATTGAAACGCTGCATGAAGCGAAGTTAAAAATAAAGGGGAAACCGAAAAAATCCACACAATGAATAAGATTAGGCAACTGATCTTAATGTGTAGCATGGCTTTAAATGGCGGAGAGGGAGGGATTCGAACCCTCGATACGCTTTTGACGTATACTCACTTTCCAGGCGAGCGCCTTCGACCACTCGGCCACCGCTCCGCATTGCACTGGAAGGGGCGCGTCTAGCGGCTCATCAGCGCGCTGGCAAGCCGCAGATGTAGCGCCGCATCTTTTCCTTGTAAGCCTCAACTGCACGCTCAGTTGCTCAGCCAGTCTCCGCCCTCGATCCACGGCAAGCCTTCCGTGTCGCGCATATAGACATAGACCCAAGCGCGCACAGCGCCAGAGCCATCCACCCCCTCCACCTCCATAATCATCCGCCGATATTCCTGTGGCTCGGGGAAACCCGGTCCGCACTCCTCATAGCGGTCGAGCCACACGAGCGTCAGGTCCGGATCAGTCATACGAACCAGATCACCGATCACCCAACTCGTCGCTTCTGCGTCCATCACCAGCGCGGGATACCAGTCCACCCTATAAAGGCGTCCCAGCAGCCGCGCCTTCCCCAATCGGCCAAGGTCGAGCGCGAAGCCGGCATGGA
>DAOMFG010000058.1:0-8505 GCA_035429685.1 Methylophilaceae bacterium
GGAGGTGAGGGAGGTAGCGCTGCACGTACATCTGGCTTTTCTCGCGGTCGTTCGGCGCCGGCAGGGCGATCACGCGGAACACGCGCGGACTCACCCGTTCGGTGAGTGCCTTGATCGTTCCGCCCTTGCCTGCGCCATCGCGGCCCTCGAACACGATGCACACCTTGAGGCCTTTATGGACCACCCATTCCTGCAGTTTGACCAGTTCGACATGCAGGCGTTTCAGTTCCTCGTCATAGTCCTTGGCTTTCAACTTGCCCTTGGCTTCGGGAAGGCCTTTCACTTCGTCCGAATCGGCGTGTTTCACTTTTTTTCTGGTTTTAGCCATTTCTCGTCTCCTTATCAAATGAGGCCGGTCACTACACTAGTGCTTGGTTTGGCAAAAGCCTAACACCCTGTAGACATCATGTCTATTCCGCGTTGGTATCAGCGCTGGCAATGCGGGCAATAGAATGTCGAGCGTTGCCCTTGGCATATGGTTTTGATGGGCGTGCCGCACACGCGGCAGGGTTCACCGGTGCGGCCGTAGACGAAATAGCTCTGCTGGAAATAACCGGGGTTGCCATCCGCGCCGAAAAAATCGCGCAGACTGCTGCCGCCAGCCTTGAGCGCTTCCTGCAACGTGGCCTGAATTTCCTGCGCCAGCCGCTCGCAGCGTTTCCGGCTTAACTTTCTGGCTGCTGTTTTCGGGCTGATGCGGGCACGGAACAGCGATTCGCTGGCGTAGATGTTGCCTACCCCCACTACCAGATGCGCGTCCATGATGACGGTCTTGATCGGGGCGCTGCGGCTGCGGGTTTCGCGATAGAGATAATCGCCGTCGAAGCCGGATTCCAGGGGCTCCGGACCCAGTTGCTTGAGCAAGGGATGTTGCAGCGGGTCGCCCGCGATCCACAGCACGGCGCCAAAACGGCGTGGGTCGCGCAGCCGCAGCACGGTGCCGCTGTCGAACACGATATCCACGTGGTCGTGCTTGCCCGGCGGCTCGGCTTTTGCCAGCAGGCACAATCGGCCGGACATGCCGAGATGCAGCAGCAGGGTGCCGCCTTCAAAGCGGGCCAGAATGTATTTGGCGCGGCGCTGCAGGTCGAGCAGGCGCTGGCCGTTGAGGATGCAGGATAGATGCTCGGGAACCGGCCAGCGCAGCGCGGCATTGCGCACCGTGGCTGACCGCACTGTTTGCCCGAGTAGCGGGAGCAGGCCCCGCCGCGTCGTTTCGACCTCGGGCAGTTCTGGCATTACTGTGGTTTGAAACCTATCGGCGGGTTCAGAATGACGAATCCGGTATCCTGGGCAAAGTGGTAAATCAACCCTTCATCCGGTCGCCCCAGTTGCAGTTCGGGCGACTCGCGCAGCTTCTCGACGTGAATGGTCTTGCCGTTTTTCAGCTTGATCTCGAACGTTGGGTGTTTGGCCCTTGCATCCGGCTGGTAGGGCTCGACCGACAAGGCGGTGAGGTTCTGCCAGTTCTCGGAGAACCAGTCGTCAATCTCCTTCTGCACCGGCTTTGCGGCGGCGATGGAAACCTTCCACTGACCGTTTTCATGATCCAGGCGCAGTCCGGTCGGCTCCCATTGCTCCAGCCGCGAGAAGTCGAATCCAGTGATCTGCTCCGTCGTCGCCAGCAGGGACTTGTCGAGCATTTCCACGATCTGGGTGGCGGCAAGTTCGGCGTATGCGGCGGGCAGCAGGTACACGGCGCCCTCATAGGCGACATATTGCCGGCTGTCCAGCGGGTTGTGGGTGCCAAACAGAAGCTCTTCGTTATCCAGCCGCAGCTTGAGTGCCGGCTGGTCGAGATCGTAGCGGGCGAGGTCGTCGCCAGGTAATTTGTTCGAGCTGGAGGCGGACAGGATGGAAGTGATCAACCGCGCCAGTTCCTGGCTGGCGCGCGCCTTGTAGGGTTGCACCAGGTGCCAGTAGCCATCCTGCTTCTCCAGCACCACCGGCGCTTTGGCGGGAAACTCGATGCTGATTTTCGAGACGCTGCCCGGGTCGATGCTGGACACCTTTACCTTTTCCGGTGTGGCGTCCTTTTGCTGTGGCACCAGATACAGCGCCAGCGCGATCCCCGCCACCAGCAGCAGCAAGGCAATATTAAGCAGCCAGCGCGATTTCATCGCGTGCGTCTCCGTCGCCAGATGGCGATGCCAATCACCAGGAAGGCCAGTGGCAGCACCAGTACGAATCCACCAAAGATCAACGTTCCCTGAGTGGGAGAGAGTGAAACATTGACATCCTTCAGGGGTTTGGGCTGGATGGTGATCAGTTTGTCGTCACCGGCCAGCCAATTGACAATGTTGATGCCAAGGTCGAGATTGCCGCCACTGGCGACAAAAGCGTTGGCCAGGAAACTGCCATTGCCGATCACCACCACGCGCTGGGTGACATTTTCGGCCTTGCGTTGCATGGCGACGGCAATGTTAACGGGGCCCGGAATGTCGCGTTTGGCGTCGAACTCGATTTTGGCCTCCGGCTTGCCGGTTTCCAGCCAGCCGTTCTGTGCTACCGAAATCAGCCGGGTGACCTCCCAGTCCCCGCTGGCATCTTTCACCTCGATCTGGCGCGATTCCGGGAACGCAGTCAGCAGGCTGAAGTCCTTGGTGATGGGATGCTCGGTGTATTGGCGGCCGACCACGGTGCGCGGGTCGAGCCAGTTGCTCGATGAAGTCGGATCCACCGCGATCCCTGGTGTCAGCACCAGGCCGAGATATTCGGCCAACGGCTGCAAGCCGTGCAGCGATTCCTGGTCGATCAGCCACAGCAGGTTGCCGCCGCTATGCACATAGCCCATGATCTTGTCGACTTCTGCCGGGGAAACATCAACCTGCGGGCCGGCGATCACCAGCATGGCGCCGCTGCGCGGCACCCCTTGGGCAACGGTGAGGTCGGGGTTGGCCAACTTGAAGCCCTTCTTGCCCAGTTGATGACCGAATTCGCCCAGGTCGTGGTTTTTCTCGCCAATCAGGCTGCGTTCGCCATGGCCGTCCAGGAACATGATGGCACGTGTCTGCGAGCGTGCCAGGCGCACCAGCAGGTTGGTCAGGTCGCGTTCAGCATAGGGGGGCGCAAGATGCTCGCTGCGCTTCTCGTATTCCACCACGATTTCGCCATCCTTGCTGACCCCGGCTTCCTGGGGGCGTTTCGGCTCCTTGGAGGTATTGACGAATGCCAGGTTGATGTCGGACTTGGCGCGCTGGTAGCGGGCGATGAAGTCGTGGATGTTCTTCTTGCGGTCGGCGTCGTCGTTTTCGACGAAGGCGGTGATGTTGACCGCGCCCTTCATCTGTTTGACGACGTTGGTGCTGCCCGCGGTCAACAGGTTGCGGGCGGCGTGGGTGACGTCATACTCGGCGTGGAAGCGCTTGCTGGCATAAGCCAGCAGGGCGATCAGGGCCAGAAACAGGATCAGGAACAGCCAGTTCTGGGCAAATAGCTGGAAGCGGAGTTTGCGGTTAATTTTCATAATGGGCTCTTATCCACGCAGCCTGTCGGAATCCAGACGGCGCACGGTCAGCACCAGGAAAGTGGTGATGAACAACAGGTAATAGGCGATGTCGGCGCTATTCAGCACGCCGCTGGAGAAGGATTCGAAATGCCGCATCAGCGACAGATAATTGAGCGGACTTTCCGGATCAGCGGCGAACCGGTCGGCAATCAAAAGTCCAAGCAACGCGACGAAGCTGAGAATGGCTGCGATGATCGGTTGCTGGGTCAGGCTGGACATGAAAATGCCCAGCGCCGAAAACGATGCCGCGATCAGCCACAACCCAAGCGCATTGGTCAGTACGTGCGCGACGTCAAGGTCGGTGGCGACGTGCATACTCAGCACCATCGCCAGCAGCAAGCCGACCACAATCGAAATGAACACCAGCAGACCGGTGAATTTGCCGAGCACGATTTCGAACAGCGAAACCGGCGCGGAAAACAGGAACACCATGGTCTGGTTCTTGCGCTCCTCGGCAATCTGGCGCATGGTCAGCAGCGGTACCGCCGTCAGCAAGACCAGAAACGCCACGCCGAATACTTCCGGCGCCACGAATGCGGTGAACCCCACGCGCTGTTCAGGCAGCATGGCGCCTTGCATGGCTTGGAAATAACTGCCGACTGCGTTGGCGAAGAACATGCCCAGCAGCAGTTGCAACAGGGCCAGGATGATCCAGGCCATGGGGGAGGCGAACAGGCTCCGGAGTTCCTTGCCTGCGATGTTCAGTATCATTTTCATACTTTAGGCTTCTTCCATCTGCGTCAATTGCAGAAACACGTCTTCCAGAGAGGCGGCATCCGGGGCAACCTGGTACAAGCCCCAGTCCCCGGCCATCGCGGCGCGCACCAGTGCTTCGGCCACATCAGCTCCGTTGAGTTCCGCGAAGCGGACGCGCAGCAGGTGTCCGGCACGCTCGACCTCGGTCACGCCGGGCAGCGCTAACAGGGCGTCATGTGCCGGTGGCCGACGCAGACCGACCAGCAGGCGGTCGCTCTCGCGGCTCTTGCGCAGTGCTTCGATGGCGCCGTTAAACACCAGTTGCCCCTGGTGGATGATCTGCACGTGATCACACACCATTTCTACTTCCGGCAGGATGTGGGTGGACAGGATCACGCTGTGTTCGCCACCCAGTTCCTTGATCAGGGCGCGAATGTCGCGAATCTGGATCGGGTCCAGACCGCGTGTCGGCTCGTCCAGCACTACCACCATCGGATTGTGGATGATGGCTTGGGCGATGCCCACGCGCTGCTGGTAGCCGGTGGACAGGTTTTCGCACAGGCGCTTGCTCATCTCGGTGAGGCCGGTGCGCTCCTTGGCGTTGTCAACGGCGCGCTGGATCTTGTTGCGCGCTACGCCATGCATGCGGGCTGCAAGCGCCAGCATCTCGTCCACGGTGAGTTCCTTGTACAGCGGAGGCGTTTCCGGCAGGTAGCCGATCAGCGCCTTGGCCTCCTTGGGGTGCTCGATCATGTCAATGCCGCACACCCTGACCGTACCCGAAGTGGGCGCCAGGTTGCCGGTCAGCATCTTCATGGTGGTGGATTTACCTGCACCGTTGGGGCCGAGGAAGCCAAGCACTTCGCCCTGATTCAGGGTGAAGCTCACCTCGTTCACGACCACATGGTCGCCATAGGCGCGGGAGAGTTCGGCGACCTCGACGGTAATAGTATTTATAGGGTTGGTCATATCCGGGTTCTGGATTTGGAAGGCGGCTAAATTAAAAAAACGCCTGACAGTTGTCAAGCGCCAATACGATTGGAAATCCAACCTAAACAAGCTATATTGGCACCATTATGGATGAACTTGGCAGGCATGTCACGGACTAAGCACCATCCATCGCGCCCCATTCTTGAAGAAACAACCACATGCAAAAAAATCGTCGTTTCAAGCGCTTGTCCATGGTATTGGCGCTGTTGCTGCCGCTCGGCAATGTGGCGCAAGCCCAGGAAGCAACACCGGGGCTGACCAGTGAGTTCGTGTATCAGTATCTGGTCGCTGAAGTTGCCGGTCAGCGCGGCGACCCCGCTCTGGCGGGCAGCCTGTTTTACGAACTGGCGAAATCCAGCCGCAACGCGCAACTGGCGGAGCGCGCCGCGCGCGTGGCTGTTTTCAGCAACCAGCCGCAACTGGCAGAGCGCGCCGCCGTGTTGTGGGCGGAACTCGATCCGGCTTCGGTCGATGCGCAGCAGGCCATGACGCAGTTGCTGCTCGGAGGCGGCAAGCTGAGCGAGGCCAGGCCCCATCTGCAAAAGCTGCTGGCGAATGAGGAAAACAGGGCTGCTGCCTTCATGTATCTGAACGAAGTGTTTGCACGTCAGCCCGACAAGGCTGGTGCGTTGCACCTGGCTCAAGAGCTGGCAAAGCCATACCCCGACCTGGCCGAAGCGCATTTTACCGTGGCGCACTGCGCGTGGCGCGCGGGCAAGACCGATCTTGCACTGAAGGAGCTGCAAATCGCCGACCAATTGTTGCCTGGCTGGGATCTGGCGGCATTGCTGAAAGGTGAAATACTGCAAGGCAAGTCGGCCGAAGATGCCCTGACCTTTTATCGTAGCTTTCTCGAGCAGTATCCCGATGCGCGCGAGGTGAGGTTGGCTTATGCCAGGCTGCTGGTTTCACAGAAACAGTTCGATGTGGCTCGGGAGCAACTCAAGCAGCTCATCGATACTGGTAATCAACCTGACATGCTGGTAGTTGCGGGGCTGCTGTCGGTGCAATTGGGGGATTTCGCGCAGGCAGAAAGCTATTTCAAGCAGGCGCTGGAAGGCGGAGTCAAGAAGCGCGACCAGGTTCTGCTTTACCTGGGACAGGCGGCGGAGCAGCAGAACCATGATGATGACGCGCTGATCTGGTATCGACAGGTGGGCGAAGGCGAGTACCGTTTCGACGCGCAACTGCGGATCGCCAATGTGATCATGCGTAAAGAGGGGCTGGAGTCTGCCCGCAACTATCTGCACCAGTTGCCCGACCTCGGCAGTGAGCAACAGGTCATAGTGAACCAGTTCGAGGCCTCGCTGCTGGTGAAGGCGAAGCGGTCGCAAGAGGCCTATGACCTGCTGGAGTATTCTGTCAAGAACCTGCCGAATTCCCCGGAATTGGTTTACGACTACGCCATGGCCGCAGAGCGAGTGCAGCGCTTCGACGTGATGGAAAAGCAGTTGCGCACGCTGATCCTGCTGAAGCCCGATTATGCGCAGGCCTACAATGCACTGGGATACTCGCTGGCGGATCGCAACGAGCGTCTTGATGAAGCCAGGAAGCTGATCGAAAAAGCCAATGTCCTGAGCCCTGAGGATCACTACATCCTGGATAGCATGGGCTGGGTGCAGTACCGCCTGGGTAAACTGGACAAGGCGAGGGACTACCTGCAGCGCGCCTATGGAATACAGTCCGACCCGGAGATCGCCGCCCATCTGGGTGAAGTTCTGTGGAAGCAGGGTAAGCGGGACGAGGCGCGCAAGACCTGGGAAGATGCCCTGCGGAAATATCCGGACAATGAAGTCCTGCTCGACTCCATCAAGAAATTCAAATAGTGAAGCGTATTGCCCATAACAGCTTGCTGTGGCTGGCTTGCCTGTCGCTGTGTGCGTGTGCCGGCCTGCCGTTCTTTTCCAATGAGTCGGGCACTGCGACAAACGAGCCGGCCGAGTACCGTGGCCATCTGCTTGCGCTGGAAAGCGTCCATGCCTTTGCCCTGACGGGCCGGATCGGGGTGATCACGGAGAAAAAAGGGTTTTCCGGCAGCATGCTCTGGCACCATAACGGCGAAGGCGACGACATCAGCTTCTATTCCCCATTTGGCGCCAAGATTGGCGAACTCAGTGCCGGCCCTTCCGGAGTCACGCTGGTGACCAGCGACCAGAAGACCTATTCCGCCGGGGATGCCGAAACACTGACGCAAAACGTTCTGGGCTGGAGTTTGCCGCTCTCCGGCTTGCCCGACTGGGCGCTGGGGAGGCCCGCCGCGGGCGAGGCCCAGGTGCAGGCCTGGTACGATGGTGGGCTGATTGCCCGCATGCAGCAGGAAGGCTGGAACATCGAATACCAGAGCTATCGTGAAAGCAGCGGCCTGAGGCTGCCTGGCAAAATCGTGCTGAAAAGTCCCAGGCTCGATCTCAAGCTGGTCGTGGAAAGCTGGCAAACCGACGGCAATGCGTCTGGCGGCGCCAGGTAATGGACTTGCGCGCCTATCCTGCCCCAGCCAAGGTCAATCTGTTTCTGCATGTGACCGGACGGCGTGCGGACGGCTACCACTTGCTGCAAACAGTATTCCGCTTGCTGGATTACGGCGACAGCGTGAAACTGTCCTCGCGCAGCGATGGCGAAATCTGTCGGATCGGCGAGTTGCCCGGGGTTGAGCCCGAGCAGGACCTGTGTGTAAGGGCGGCGCGGCTATTGCAGCGGCACACTGGCTGCAGGTTGGGGGCAGACATCCTGTTGGAAAAGCGCATCCCGATGGGGGGTGGGCTGGGTGGCGGCAGTTCCGATGCCGCTACCGTGCTGCTGGCGCTCAATCGTCTGTGGCAATTGCATCTGCCACGAGTGGCGTTGCTCAAACTTTCGCTATGCTTGGGGGCGGACGTTCCGGTGTTCGTGTTCGGCCGCAACGCCTGGGCAGAAGGCGTTGGCGAAGAATTGCAGCCCATCGACCTGCCGCCCGCCTGGTATGTGGTGCTGACTCCTGTGGTGCAGGTCGCCACGGCGCAGGTATTTGCCAGTCAGGAATTGACAAGGGATACGATTCCCGCGAAAATGGCGGCCTTTTTCAAGGGCTTCGGTCATAATGACCTCGAACCCGTGGTGTGCCGGCAGTATCCCGCAGTAGCGTCCGCACTCGAATGGCTCAGGCAATTCGGCGATGCCAGGATGAGCTGTTCCGGCGCCAGCGTGTTTCTGGAAGTTGAAAGCGAAGCCGAGGCAAAGCGTGTTTTTGCGTTGAAACCCGAAATGCTGACCGGGTTTGTGGCGCGGGGGCTGGATCAGCACCCACTGCACGACCTTGCCGAATGAGTTAATTA
>DAOMFG010000059.1:0-8430 GCA_035429685.1 Methylophilaceae bacterium
TCCGCCTCGTCAACCCTGATGCCGCCTACCTTGGCGACCAGTTTTTCCAGTTGCTGCAAATCGTCACGGAAACTGCAGTCCTCCTTGGTGCAGCCCGGAGTGTCATCTTTGGGGTAGAAATATAGTACCAGCCACTGGCCCGCGTAGTCGGAGAGGCGATGCGTCTTGCCATTCTGGTCTGGCAGCGAGAAATCCGGTGCCGCTTGCCCCAATTGCGGCAGTTGTCCTGCCATGCTGACTGAGCGGAATAGCAGCAGGACGAGGCCTAGTACGGCAACGAGCAGAAGAATTTTCATGATTCAGCCCCGGGTGTTGGACTGGGACTCGAACTGGCCGAGTTCAACGTAGGGCAATGGTTGCCAGCCCGGCTTGCGGTGTTCGGCGATAACGTTGGTGAAAATGCCGCCACGTACGTAAAACTTGGCGGTAATGCGCATGAAACGCGGCTGCGTAGCCGCTACAAGATCGTCCAGAATGCGGTTGGTGACGGCTTCGTGAAAGGCGCCCTGGTCGCGGAACGACCAGATGTAGAGCTTGAGGCTCTTCAGTTCCACGCATTTCCGGTCGGCGATGTAATCCAGGTGCAAGGTGGCGAAATCCGGCTGTCCGGTCTTAGGGCACAGGCAGGTAAATTCCGGGATTTCCATGTGGATGTGGAAATCGCGTCCGGGGTTGGGGTTATCGAAGGTTTCCAGGGTCTGGCTGGGTTGACTTGGCATGGTGTGTCCCGTATAAATCGCTGTGGTTTAAGCTGAATTATACAACCCTAAAGAAGTGCTGCCCAATTGCGCCTGACTCACCTCAAGCTCGCCGGTTTCAAGTCCTTCGTTGACCCAACCACGCTGCACGTTCACGGCCAGCGCATCGGCGTGGTCGGGCCCAACGGCTGCGGCAAATCCAACGTCATGGAATCAGTGCGCTGGGTGCTGGGTGAATCCAGCGCAAAGGAAATGCGCGGCGATTCGATGCAGGACGTGATTTTCAACGGTTCCGGCAATAGAAAACCCGTATCTCGCGCCAGTGTGGAACTGATTTTTGACAACAGCCTGGGCGGCGCGACGGGGGAATGGTCGCAATACGCAGAAATCTCCGTCAAGCGCGTGCTGCAGCGCGATTCCGGCTCCACTTACTACATCAACAATACCCCGGTCCGGCGGCGCGACGTTGCCGACCTGTTTCTGGGGACCGGGCTGGGCGGCCGCGCCTACGCCATCATTGGCCAGAACACCATTTCGCGCATCGTCGAAGCCAAGCCCGATGAACTGCGTGTCTTTCTGGAAGAGGCCGCCGGCATCTCAAAATACAAGGAACGCCGCCGGGAAACCGAGCTGCGTTTGCGTGATACTCGTGACAACCTGGCCCGGGCGGAGGATATCCGGCGCGAATTGGGCACACAGATCGAGCGGCTGGAATCACAGGCGCTGGTGGCGCAACAGTACCATGAGCTGCAGCATCAATTAGGCATAGCGCAGAGCCAGTTCTGGCTGCTGAAGAAGCGCGACGCCGCACAGGCTTGGGAAAAATCGCGGCGCCAGGTGGAGCGACTGGTCAACGATCTGGAGGCGCAGACTGCCAGTTTGCGCAAAATCGAGAGTGAACTGGAACAGCTGCGGCTGCAGCAACATGCCTGCACCGAATCGGTGCAGGCCGCGCAAGGGCACTACTACGAAGCCAATGCCCGGGTCTCCACGCTGGAGCAGCAGCTTCGGCACGAGCAGGAAAATCATGAGCGCCTGACCGCGCAACTGGCCCAGATCGTCACCGAGCAAGCCAAGGTAGCTGCGCAACAACAGGAATATCGTCAGCAACTGCAACAGCAGTACGCGGCGCAGCAGCACGCGGCGGCAGCGGCTGGGGAAGCGCAGCGGGCGCTGGAAGCCAGGCGTGCCCGACTGCCGCAGGCCGAGCAAGGCTGGCGTGACGCACAGGCCGGTTTCAGCCAGGTGCAGAACGCGATTCTGCAAGCCGATCAGAAAATCCAGTTGGAACGCACCCACTTTGACCACGCCAGGAAAACTCTGGCAGAACTGGGGCAGCGTATGCAGCGGCTGGTAGAGGACGAATCCAGGCTGGTGCTGCCGGATGCCGCGCAAGTGGCGGCGAGGTTGCAGGACTGCGAGCGGGGCCAGGTGGAGCTGGCCAGGCTGGAAGCGGATCTGGCGCAACAGGCACAAGCCGAGCAGGAGCGGGCCGAGCAGGTCGGAATGCTGCAACAGGCGGTGCATCAGAAAGCCCATCGTATCGCACAGGTTGAAGCGCAAATCGCCACCTTGCAGAAGCTGCAGCAGGCGCTGGGGCATGAAGGAAAACTGGAAAGTTGGCTCAAGCATTGCGGCCTTGATGGCGCGCGGCGGCTGTGGCAATTGCTGCAAGTGGAGACGGGCTGTGAAACCGCGCTGGAAGGGTTGCTTGGCGGCCGGCTCAATGCGGTGCTGGGCGCCTATCCGGCCACCGCTGGGCGCCCGCCCGCAGCAGTGGTGATGTGCGAGGAGGGCGGGGAAGGCTTGTCCGCCGCCCAGCACACGGCTGGCTGGCGCCCATTGGCAGAATGTGTCGCGGCTACCGATGCCCGTGTCCAAGGCGTGCTGGCTGACTGGCTGGCAGGCGCCTGGCTGCTGCCGGACAATACGGACGTGGACGCAGCCAGGCGGCGCTTGCAGCCGGGCGAGGTGCTGGTGACGCGTGCCGGTGATATCGCCACACGCCACAGCGTCGCGCTGTATGCTCCGCAATCCGGCCTGCACGGCGTGCTGGAACGGCAGCGCGAGCTGGCACAGTTCGAAGCTGAACTGCCGGGGCTCAAGCAGGGCCATCAGCAGCAGGAAGCGGCCTTGCGTCAGGCCGAGCAGCAACTGCACGAACTGCGCCGCCGTATCGCCGCGGATCAACATCGGTTGCGCCAAAGCACTGCTGCGCTGCATGCCCAGGGTATGGAAGTGCTGCGCTTGCAGCAGCAGTTGCAGCACGCAGTGGACCGGCAGCAGCAACTGGCCGCCGAGCGTAGCCGCCTCAACCAGCAAAAAGCGGAAATCGAAGCGCAACTGCTGAACCATGAGCAAACCGCCCACGGCTTGCAGGGCGACGTCGCGACCCTGCGCCAGCAGCGCGATCAGTCTGACAAGGTGCGTCAGGATGCGGAAGCTGCACTCAAGCAGGAACGGGACGGCCTGCTGGAAGCTGAGCGTAGCGCGCAGCAACAGGCGTTTTCTGAAAAGTTAATTACAAATAATATCAATGAATTATCGTATAGAGTTAAATCTATAGAAGAGGATTTGTCAGGGCTGGCCAACCGCCAGGAGGAGGTGCAAGCGCAGCTCGGCCAGGCTTCGACCGAAGCCCTGAAAGTCAGTTTGGAGCAGGCGCTGGCAACGCAGCAGCAGAATGAGCAGACGCTGCTGGAGACGCGCAACCAGTTGGCCGGCATCGAACAGCAGTTGCTGGAAACCGAGCGCAATCGCCTGCAAATTGAACAGGCGCTACACCCGTCGCGCGACAAACTGGAGCAGGCGCGCTTGCAGGAACAGCAGGCACGCCTCTATTTCGAGCAATGTGGCGAGCAGCTGGCGGCCGGTGGCAAGGATGAAGCCTTGCTGGAGCAAGGCTTGAGCGCGGCAGCCAAAGCCAGCGACATGGAACGGCGCGGGAGCCAGCTCCAGGAACAGATCAGCGCATTGGGTGCGGTCAACCTGGCGGCGATCCAGGAGCTGGCGAGCGCGAGCGAGCGCAAGCAATATCTGGACAGCCAGGCGCTGGATCTGGAACAGGCGGTACTCACGCTGGAAGAAGCCATCCGCCGTATCGACCGTGAGACCCGCAGCCGTTTGCAACAGACCTACGACGAGGCCAACCGCCATTTCGGCGAACTGTTCATCACTTTGTTCGGTGGCGGTCAGGCGCAGCTGCAGTTGCTGGGTGACGAAATCCTGGATACTGGCGTGCAGGTGTTTGCCCAGCCGCCGGGCAAGAAAAACAGCACCATCCACCTGCTTTCCGGCGGCGAGAAGGCACTTACCGCCCTGGCGCTGGTATTCGCACTGTTCCGCCTCAATCCGGCGCCGTTCTGCCTGATGGACGAGGTGGACGCCCCCCTTGACGACAGCAATACGGAGCGCTTCTGCGCCCTGGTGCGCAAGATGTCGGAACGTACACAGTTCCTGTTCGTCAGCCACAATAAGATTACCATGGAGATGGCACAGCAACTGATTGGCGTTACTATGCAGGAGTCCGGCGTGTCGCGTATCGTGGAAGTCGATATCGAAGCAGCGATGCAGATGCAAACGGAGGTGGCGGTGTGACGTATAATTCTCCCAATCTGGTTCGGGAAGCAGAAAAATGTCGGATTTGCAGTTAGCCCTGCTGGTACTTGGGGCTCTTATCATTGCTGCTGTCGTCCTGTTCAATTGGTGGCAGGAGCGTCGGATCATCCGTGAGGCTATGAGCCGCATTGAGCTCCCTGCGGACGACTCCCTGCGGGATGATTTTCATTTTGATCCGGAGGCCGTGAGCGATATCGACAGCGGGGAAGCTATCGGTATCGAGGCCGACCTAGAAGCGCCTGAAGCGGAAGCCGATTTCTCATCTTCCACGTTGAGCGTTGCCGATGATGACTGGGATCCTGCCGTGACGGCCGGGATTTCCGTGGGCGATGATGCGCCGGTGACGGATGAGGGCGCTGATTCGTTGCCTGGGGAAGTGGCAGATGCGGACATTGCCCATGTCGCGGAGCCGTCCGCCGAATTGACTACCCCGGGTGAATTGCCTTCCAGCTTCGATCTGCGCATTGATCTGGTCGCTATGGTGCGTCCTGATTCTCCTGCCGGCGCCGAGGCTTTGCTCCGTAAGTTGCAGCCGTTGCCGGAGTTCGAAAGGCATACCCAGTGGTTTGGACGGGACGAAGGTGGCGTCTGGCATTCCCTCCTGGCCGCGGCGGCGGGCGGGGTCAGTTTTACCGAGATTGCCTGTGCCTTGCAGCTGGCGGATCGAAGCGGGCCGATTTCCAAGGGTGCCTTGCAGGATTTTCAGAGCAGGATTGAGCAACTGGCTTCCAGTCATGATGCCGTGCTGGGTTGGCTGGGTGAAGCCAACCCCTGGCAGTATGCCTTCCAACTTGACCAGTTCTGTATCAGCGTGGATGTGATGGTCGGCCTGCATATTGTGCAGGCAGGCAATGGCCCGTTCGCAGGCACCAAATTGCGTGGTTTGGCTGAAGCGGGCGGCATGAAGCTGCACGACGACGGCCAGTTCCATTTTGAAACCGAAACCGGTGAAACGCTGTTCGTGCTGGTTGACCATGACAGGCACCCGTTCTCGGCCGAGATGCTGCGTACGGCCTTTGTCCGTGGCGTCAGCCTGCAACTCGATGTGCCTCGTGTCGGCAACTGTATTGAAGCTTTCAACCAGATGGCGCTGCTGGCACGCCAGATGGAAAGCGGCCTGCGCGGCGTATTGGTGGACGACAACCAGCGTGCGCTGGGCGATGCCGACATCGAAAAAATCCGCCAACAGCTCCGCTCTATTTGCGTGCAAATGGGGGAACACGGCATCCAGCCCGGCAGCCCGCTCGCGCTACGCCTCTTTTCCTGACCTGCCGTATGGCGGTTTCCGAGCATCTCCAGCAACGCGCCCGTGCGCTGCGCGACCAAATCATCCGGCACGATTACCTGTACTACGTGCTGGACGCCCCGGAAGTACCCGACAGCGAATACGACCGCTTGTTCCGTGAGCTTCAGGAGCTTGAAGCCGAGTATCCCGAGCTAGCCAGCCCGGATTCCCCTACCCAGCGCGTAGGCGGCCAGCCGGCTGGGGAGTTCGCCGGCATCATCCATAGCATGCCCATGCTGTCGCTCAACAATGCCTTCGAGGAAGTGGAGGCTGCGGCTTTCGACCGCCGCGTGCGCGAGGGGCTGGGGCTGGACAGCATCGAGTATGCGGTGGAGCCAAAATTTGACGGGCTGGCCATCAGTCTGACCTATCGGAACGGTACGCTGACACAGGCCGCCACGCGCGGCGATGGCTACACTGGCGAGGAGGTCACCGCCAATGTGCGCACCATCCGTGCCATCCCATTGCGGCTCAATAGCGAGAACCCGCCGCTGCTGTTGGAGGTGCGCGGCGAGGTGCTGATGCTGAAGGCGGATTTTGAGCGTCTCAATCAGCAGCAGCAGGCGCGCGGCGGTAAGCTGTTCGCCAACCCACGCAATGCTGCTGCCGGCAGCCTGCGCCAACTCGATCCGGCCATCACGGCCACGCGGCCGCTGAGCTTTTTCGCCTACGGGGTCGGCGCGGCCGAGAATATCCCGCTGCCGGCCACTCACGTTGCATTGATGGACTATCTGGAACGACTGCACCTGCCGGTGGCAAGGGAGCGTAGGGTGGTGCATGGATTGGAGGGGCTGCTCGGCTACTATCGCGATATTGGCGCCATGCGCGACAACCTGCCCTATGACATCGATGGCGTGGTGTACAAGGTCAACAGTCTGCGCCAGCAACAGGAGCTTGGCTTCGTCTCGCGCGCGCCGCGCTTTGCGGTGGCGCACAAATTCCCGGCTCAGGAGGCACTGACCGTGGTCGAGGCTATCGAGGTGCAGGTCGGCCGCACCGGCGCCATCACTCCGGTGGCCCGTTTAAAGCCAGTTTTCGTCGGTGGCGTGACGGTGACCAATGCCACCCTGCATAACCAGGACGAGATCACGCGCAAGGACGTCCGCGTCGGCGATACTGTCAGCGTGCGTCGGGCCGGTGATGTGATCCCGGAAGTGGTGCGGGTGTTGCCGGAGCGCCGGCCTGCGGGGGTGCCGGCGTATAACCTGCTGCAAGCCATCCGCCACGTCTGCCCGGTGTGTGGCTCGCACGTGGTGCGTCTGGATGACGAGGCGGTGGCGCGCTGCACGGGCGGTCTTTATTGCCCGGCGCAGCGCAAACAGGCCTTGCTGCACTTTGCCAGTCGCCGTGCCATGGATATCGAAGGGTTGGGCGACAAGCTGGTGGACCAACTGGTTGACAACGCCTTGGTGCATACCCTGGCCGATATCTATCGGCTCGACGTGTCGCTGCTGGCAGGTCTGGAGCGCATGGCGGAGAAGTCCGCACAGAATATTGTGGAGGCGCTGGAGAAAAGCAAGCGCACCACACTGGCGCGCTTTATCTATGCCTTAGGTATTCGCAACGTAGGTGAAGCTACCGCCAAGGATCTGGCGCGCCATTTCGGCAGCCTGACCCGGCTGGCCGAGGCCGATGCGGAGGTCTTGCAGCAGGTGCCGGACGTGGGGCCGGTGGTGGCCGAAGCGATCGTCGAGTTTTTCGCCGAAGCGCACAACCGCAACGTCATCGCCCAGTTATGTGCAGCCGGGTTACGATGGGAGGAAGGTGAGGGCAGTGCCATCTCGACAGGTGCATTGGTCGGCAAGACTTTCGTGCTGACCGGTACTCTGCCCAACTTGGCCCGCGAGCAGGCCAAGGCCATGATAGAAACACAAGGCGGCAAAGTGGCCGGCAGCGTGTCGAAAAAGACCGACTACGTGGTGGCCGGTACGGAGGCCGGCAGCAAGCTGGACAGAGCGCAGGAACTGGGCGTCGCCATTATTGGCGAAGAGGAACTGCTGGAGCTGCTGGCGTCATGAGCGGCCACGACCTGCTGCCTGCAGTGATCGCCCTGTCGAGACAGGCCGGCGATGCCATCATGGCGGTGTACCAGCAGGGCTTCGAGGTGCAGCGCAAGGATGACAATTCTCCACTCACCCAGGCCGACCTGGCGGCGCACGACATCATCACCCGAGGCCTGGAGGCGCTGGCGCCGACGTACCCGGTAATTTCGGAGGAGTCGGCCTCCATCCCCTATAGCTTGCGGCAGCAATGGCGTACCTACTGGCTGGTGGATCCGCTGGATGGTACGCGCGAATTCATCAAGCGCAACGGCGAGTTCACCGTCAACATCGCCCTGATCGACGACCACCGGCCGGTGATGGGGGTGGTCTTTGCGCCGGCGCTCAACCTGCTGTTTTATGCCACCTCCGGCGGCGGCGCATTCAGGCAGATGAAGCAGCAGGCGCCACAAGCCATCCGCGCCCGTGCGTTCGACGCCACCCAGGTGACGGTGGCCGGCAGCCGGTCGCATGGCGATGCGCGGCTGCTGAATTTTCTCGGCAGGATTGGACCGCACATGCTCATCAGCATGGGTAGTTCCCTGAAAATCTGCCTGGTGGCGGAAGGGCGGGCGGATATCTACCCGCGCTTGGGCCCGACCTGCGAATGGGATACCGCCGCCGCCCAGTGCGTGCTGGAAGAGGCGGGCGGCTCGCTGGCGGATACCCGGCGCCAGCCGTTCCGCTATAACACCAAGGACAGCCTGCTCAACCCGGAATTTTTTGCCACCGGCGCCAGCCACCCGGACTGGGCACAATACATTGATTAGTAATATTACAAATATAATCA
>DAOMFG010000060.1:0-8336 GCA_035429685.1 Methylophilaceae bacterium
GTTCCTCGATGCCGGTGGCGATGGCGAAGATGTTCGGGTCGAAGATGATGTCTTCCGGCGGGAAGCCGACCTCTTGCACCAGAAGGTCATAGGCGCGCTGGCAAATCTCGATCTTGCGCTCAAAGGTGTCGGCTTGGCCCTTTTCGTCAAAGGCCATCACGATCACTGCCGCGCCGTAGCGGCGGCACAGCCTGGCCTGGCGCAGGAATTCCGCCTCGCCTTCCTTCATTGAGATCGAGTTGACGATGGACTTGCCCTGCACACACTTCAGCCCAGCCTCAATAACGCCCCACTTGGACGAGTCGATCATCACCGGCACCCGCGCAATGTCCGGCTCGGAGGCCACCAGATTGAGGAAATGCGTCATCGCGGCAACCGCATCCAGCATGCCTTCGTCCATATTGATGTCGATGATCTGTGCGCCGTTCTCGACCTGCTGGCGCGCAACGCTGAGTGCCTCGTCGTACTGGCCGTTGAGGATCATGCGTGCAAAGGCCTTGGAGCCGGTGACGTTGGTGCGCTCGCCGACGTTGACGAACAGCGAGTTGTCGTCGATGGTGAACGGTTCCAGGCCGGACAGCCGCGTGACCTTGGGAATTTCCGGTAACTGGCGTGGCGCGATGCCGTTTACTTCCTCGGCGATCGCCCTGATATGCGCCGGCGTAGTGCCGCAGCAGCCACCGGCGATGTTGACGAAGCCGCTTTCGGCGAACTCCCTGAGCAGCGACGAGGTGTCCTTCGGCTTCTCGTCGAAGCCAGTATCACTCATGGGATTCGGCAAGCCGGCGTTGGGATAGATGCAGACGAAGGTATCGGCGATCTGCGACAGTTCCTCGGCGTAGGGGCGCATCAGGGTGGCGCCGAGCGCGCAGTTGAGGCCGATGGTCAGCGGCCTGGCATGACGTACCGAGTTCCAGAACGCGGCCACCGTCTGGCCGGAGAGGATGCGCCCGGAGGCGTCGGTGACGGTGCCGGAAATCATGATCGGCAGGCGCTGCCCGGTTTCCTCGAAGAACGTGTCGATGGCAAACAGTGCGGCCTTGCAATTAAGCGTGTCGAAAATGGTCTCGACCATCAGGATATCGACGCCACCTTCGACCAAACCGCGGGTTTGTTCCAGATAGGCTGCTACCAGTTGGTCGAAAGTGATGTTGCGAGCCGCCGGGTCATTGACGTCCGGCGAAATTGACGCTGTTTTGGGGGTCGGTCCCAACGCGCCGGCGACGAAGCGTGGTTTGTCCGGCGTCGTGTATTTGTCGCATGCCCTGCGGGCCAGTTTGGCGGCTTCCACGTTCATCTCGTGGACGAGGTGCGCCATGTGGTAATCGTCCTGTGCCACCTTGGTTGCGCCGAAAGTATTGGTTTCGACGATGTCGGCGCCGGCCGCCAGGTATTGTTCGTGGATTTCCTGAATGATGCGCGGTTGCGTCAGGGTCAGTAGCTCGTTGTTGCCCTTGAGGAACAGTTCCCGCTCGCCTGCTGGCGCGGCGAAATCGGAAAAACGCACGCCGCGATAATCCTGCTCGCCCAGCTTGTACTGCTGGATCATCGTGCCCATGGCGCCATCCAGCACCATGATTCGGCGCGACAGGATTTTCCGCAGCTGGATTTCGGTTGGGGACACTGGGGTGGGCGTGGTGACGTCAGGTTTCATTGCACACTTTCAAAGCTAAATCCCGTTCAAACCGATGAACATGCTGTCTGCCGGTTCAGCGCCTGCTGGATTCAAGCAAAGGATAGGTTGGCGGATGACAGGGTTAGCCAGTCTGAATTTGGCAATGTGGAATTATAAAGCACTTGGCAACGCTTGGGCGCCGGGGCATTGCAGCCCTGCCAGATCAGATCAACCGCGCGCCCAGCATGTCACCGATCAAATAAGTCACCACGCCCGCCGTGCCGCCGATCGCCATCATGCGTAGCCCACTCTTGAATGCGCTGCGTCCGGTGAATAGCGATAGCACGGCGCCCACACCGAACAAGGCGAGGCCGGTCAGCACAATGGAAGCCGGTAGCGCGTGGTGCTGTACGCCGAGCAGGAATGGCAGCAGTGGGATCACTCCGCCGGCCATGAAAGCCAGGAAAGAAGAAATTGCCGCAGCCCACGGTGAGCCGAGCTCGTCCGGGTTGAGCCCGAGTTCCTCGCGCGCCAAGGTATCCAGCCCCAATTCCGGGTTGGCGACCATGCGTTTGGCCAAGGTTTTGGCCTCTTCTTCCGGCATACCGCGCGCGGTGTAGATCAGGGCCAGTTCGCTGGCCTCTTCCTCGGGATACTGCGCCAGTTCATCGCGCTCCAAGCCGATCTGGTATTCGAACATTTCGCGCTGCGAGCGCATGGACACATATTCACCAGCAGCAATGGAAAAAGCCCCGGCCAGCAGCCCGGCCATGCCGGCAAGCAAGATGATCCCGGATTCGCTGGCCGCACCACCTGCTACGCCCATCACCAGGCAGGCGATGGAAACCAGGCCATCGTTGACGCCGAACACTGCCGCCCTCAAGCCGCCGGATGTGCCGCCGCCGCGGTGGCTGGCACCGGCCTCGTTCAGCGATGCCGGTATCGAATGGCCGTTGGGGTAGTGGCTGGAATACACCGACACCCCACGGATATTGATCGCTGCCAGGATGGGCTTCATGCGGCGCGGCCCGAAGCGGCACACCAGCCAGGCCACGATTCTGACGCGCATGTCCGGCGCATAGGTTTCCAGCATGCAATAACCCGTTTTTGCCAGCTCACCTGCCCACAGCTCTGCCTGGCTGTCAGCTTCCTTGGCCAGCTCCAGGAACAACGCCTGCCGCGGTGTATCTTTTTCCTGTTCGGAAAGAACGCGGTACAGGTAGGCGGAGCGTTTTTCCTCCTGCCAGCTAGTCAATACGTGCATGGCTTATTGCCCCTGAAAACGCAATAACCTGCGGATACCACTTTGCACGGAATCCCTCGCTTATCCATTAATACGTGTCACCACGCCGGTACTGGATAGCCTCGGCGATGTGGATGGATTTTACCGCCGTGCTGCCGGCCAGGTCGGCGATGGTGCGCGCTACCTTGAGGATACGGTGGTAGGCGCGTGCCGACAGGTTGAGGCGGGCAATGGCCTGTTTCAGTAGTGCGGCACCGGTTTCGTCCGGGGCGCAGTACTCGTCCACTTCCAAGCTGCCCAGTTGGGCGTTGGGTTTACCCTGGCGTGTAGTCTGAATCTGTCTCGCTGCTTCCACGCGCGTGCGGATGTGAGTGCTGGCTTCGCCGTCTGCCGCAGCGGTCATTTCGTCCTCGCGCAGGGCAGGAACTTCTATGTGCAAGTCAATGCGATCCAGCAGCGGACCGGAAATGCGCGCGCGGTAACGCGCTACCTGATCCGGCGTGCAGCGGCATTTGTTGTTGTGATGCCCCAGATAGCCGCACGGGCAGGGGTTCATGGCGGCGATGAGCTGAAAGCGCGCCGGGAAATCAGCCTGGCGCGCGGCGCGCGAGATGGTGATGCGGCCGGATTCCAGCGGTTCGCGCAGCACCTCCAATACCGATCTGGAAAACTCCGGCAGTTCGTCGAGAAACAGCACGCCGTGATGTGCCAGCGACACCTCGCCCGGCCGCGGGTTGCCGCCGCCGCCCACCAGCGCCACGCCGGAAGCCGTGTGGTGAGGCGCGCGGAATGGGCGCTGCTTCCAGCGTTCGCGCGAAAAGCCGCTGTTGAGCGACTGGATGGCGGCGGATTCCAGCGCCTCCTCTTCGGTCATCTGCGGCAGAATGCCGGGGAAGCGCGACGCCAGCATGGATTTGCCGGTACCGGGCGGGCCGGACATCAGTACGCTGTGGCCGCCGGCAGCGGCGATTTCCAGCGCACGCTTGGGCAGGGACTGGCCTTTGACTTCGGCCATGTCCGGGTAATGCGTTGTTGTTGCGGCAACCCCGTCGGCATAGGCTGCCAGCGCTTCGCGGTCGCATAGGTGAGCGCATACTTGCAGCAGCGTCAAAGCCGGGAGGATCACCGCATCCTTCACCAGTGCCGCCTCCGCCGCGCTTTCCTGCGGCAGGATGAAGGCGCGACCGTCGCGGCTGGCCTTGCGGGTCATCGCCAGCGCGCCGCGCACCGGCCGCAGTTCGCCAGTCAGCGCCAGTTCGCCGGCGAATTCATAATCCTTGAGCTTGTCATGCGGGATTTGCCCGGAAGCCGCCAGGATACCGAGGGCGATCGGTAGGTCGAAGCGTCCGCTTTCCTTCGGCAGGTCGGCCGGCGCCAGGTTGACCGTGATGCGACGTGCCGGAAAATCATAGTGCGACGTCAGCAGCGCGGCGCGCACCCGATCCTTGCTTTCCTTGACCTCTGCCTCCGGCAGTCCGACGATCTGAAAACTGGGCAGGCCGGTGGCCAGATGCACCTCCACCGTGACCGGCGGCGCATCCATACCGGACAGCGCCCGGCTGTGCAGCACGGCGAGGCTCATTATTCCTTGGGCGGCGGGTTTGCTTCCAGCGCAGCCAAGCGCTGCTCCAGCAGGCTCAACTGTTCGCGAGTGCGCTGCAGTACCTGACTTTGTACGTCGAACTCTTCACGTGTGACCAGATCCAGTTTGGCAAAGACGCCTTGCAACAGCGCGCGCAGATTCTTTTCCACGTCGCCGGCCGGACTTTCGGCCAGCAGGCCCCTGATCTTGCCGCTGATTTCATCGAGTAGTTTACTGTCCAGCACTTTGATTCTCCTTATTCAACTCTGCCTTGCAGTGTACCAAAGTTAAGCCATGGTGCGCTTTTAGTGGGTATGCACCCTGCTTGTGCATACCCCTGAAAGTGCGCACGATTATTGGGCGAGCCATTGCGGCGGGTGCTGCGAGGTTAGATTAACTGCATGATATTAAAATGTTTAATGACATGGCACGGGCATTGCTTAGTGTAAACGCCAAAGTTTGTATCGCAACTATCAACTCGAAAGGAAATTTCATGAACAAGAAGCTTGTCACTATTGCCGTGCTGGGTGCGCTTTCATCGTTACCTGGTCTTGCCATGGCCGAGGAGGCAGCGGTAGCTGCTGCCGCTCCCGCGCCAGCTGCGGAACCGGCATCTCCGCACACTTTCGCCTACAACGTCGGCCTGTTCAGCCAGTATATCTTCCGCGGTCTGACCCAGACTGACAGGAAGCCGGCTTTGCAGGGCGGCGTGGATTATACCCACGCCAGCGGCCTGTATGCGGGCGCCTGGGGTTCCAACATCAGCTGGCTGGAAGACAGCGGCCTGTACGAAAACTCCAGCCTGGAACTCGACGCTTACGGCGGCTACCGCAACACGTTTGGCGAGAGTGGCATCGGCTACGACGTCGGCCTGCTGTACTACTACTATGCCGGCGACAAGACTGCTGCTGGCTCGGCCAGCACCGGCTTCACCAATCCCGACACGCTGGAGGCCTACGCGGCGTTGAGCTGGAAGTGGCTGCAAGGCAAGGTGTCCTATGTGGTTAAAAATAGCGCCTGGGGTACCGACGAGGCTGATGGCACCTATTACGCCGAGCTCAATGCCAACATCCCGATTGCCGAAAGCGGCTTTACCGCCAATCTGCACGTCGGCCGCCAGGAATTCGCTGGCAGCAATGAAGGCGTGGACAACGACAACTACAGCTACACCGATTGGAAAGCTGGCGTGACCAAGTCCTTCAGCAATGGTGTCAATGTCGGCGGCTATTACACCACCGCCAACACCAGGGATTCCTTCTGGACGATCGACAACAGGAACCTCGGTGACGACACGTTTACTGTGTTCGTGCAGAAGGTGTTCTAAAGGCAACGAAAATGCGGCGGGGTAGAGGAATGCTCTGTCCCGTCGCTTCCAATACTCTCAAGTCAGGAGACTTTCATGAAATTCGTCACTGCCATCATCAAGCCGTTCAAGCTTGACGAGGTGCGTGAGGCTCTTTCCGCCATCGGCGTGCAGGGCATCACCGTTACCGAGGTCAAGGGTTTCGGGCGGCAAAAGGGCCACACCGAGCTGTATCGCGGTGCTGAATATGTCGTCGACTTCCTGCCCAAGGTCAAGCTGGAAGCCGCCATCGCCGACGACATGCTCGATCAGGTCATCGAAGCCATCGAAAAATCCGCCAGTACCGGCAAGATCGGCGACGGCAAGGTTTTCGTGTTCGATGTTGAACAAGTCATTCGCATCCGCACCGGTGAAACCGGTCCGGATGCGCTGTAAGGAGCACGCCATGAAGCGCTTTCTATCTGCTCTGTTGTTGTTAGGCACGCTCGGTTTTGCCGGCATGACGCTGGCCGAGGATGCCACGGCACCTGCCACCCCGGCGGTGGAAGTGGTCGAAGTCGAAACTGTGACGGCAGTCGATGCCGCCGCTCCCGCCGCGCCGGCTGAAGCTGCAGCACCCGCCCCAGCGGCGGCGCCAGTCCCTGAAAAGGGCGATACCAGCTGGCTGCTGACAGCCACCCTGCTCGTTATCATGATGTCCATCCCCGGCCTTGCGCTGTTCTACGGCGGTCTGGTGCGCAGCAAAAACATGCTGTCCATCTTGATACAGGTGTTTTCCATCTTTGCGCTGATCACCGTGTTGTGGACCATCTACGGCTATTCGCTGGCGTTTACCCAAGGTAGCGGCACGCTGAGCCCGTTTATCGGCGGTTTTGACCGGTTGTTCCTCAAGGGGATATTCGACCCGCAAACCGGCGCGGTGGCGAATGCTGCAACCTTCTCCAAGGGCGTGGTCGTTCCCGAATTTGCCTTCGTCGCCTTCCAGGCCACCTTTGCCGCCATCACCGTGGCGCTGATCGTGGGCGGGTTCGCCGAGCGCGCAAAGTTCTCTGCGGTGCTGCTGTTCTCGGCGCTGTGGTTCACCTTTGCCTACCTGCCGATCGCGCACATGGTCTGGTTCTGGGCCGGCCCGGATGCCTATAGCTCGCAAGCAGCCGCTGACGCCGCAACGGCGGGTGCGGGCTGGTTGTTTCAGATGGGTGCGCTGGACTTTGCTGGTGGTACCGTGGTGCACATCAACGCGGGGATCGCCGCGCTGGTCGGCGCTATCGTGATCGGCAAGCGTATCGGCTACGGCAAGGAATCGTTCACGCCGCACAGCATGACCATGACTCTGATCGGCACCTCGCTGCTGTGGGTGGGCTGGTTCGGCTTCAACGCCGGTTCCGCACTCGAGGCGGGTGGCACTGCAACGCTGGCTTTCGCCAACACGTTGATCGCCACGGCCGCTGCTGCACTGACCTGGCTGGTGGTCGAGTGGCTGCTCAAGGGCAAGCCTTCGTTGCTGGGTGCCGCGTCTGGCGCTGTGGCGGGTCTGGTGGCGATCACCCCGGCCTGCGGCTGGGTGGGCATCGGC
The DNA here is from genome assembly GCA_035429685.1 of Methylophilaceae bacterium. Lineage (GTDB taxonomy): Bacteria > Pseudomonadota > Gammaproteobacteria > Burkholderiales > Methylophilaceae > DAOMFG01. The sequence continues at coordinate 7,320 of DAOMFG010000060.1, forward strand.
GGCGGTCTGGTGATCGGCGCACTGGCAGGCGTGGTTTGCTTCTGGGGTGTGACTGGCCTGAAGAAGCTGCATGGTATTGACGATGCGCTGGATGTGTTCGGCATCCACGCGGTCGGCGGCATCCTCGGTGCCCTGCTGACAGGTGTGTTCAACACCTGGAAACTGGGCGGCACCGGTATCGTCGATTATGTTAACAACACGATTGTTGATACCGAAATCGGCGCACAAGTGTGGATTCAGGCACAAGCCGTGCTGACCTCGGTGATTTGGTCGGCAGTAGTCGCTTTCATCGCCTACAAGCTCGTGGATATCACGATTGGCCTGCGCGTCTCGGAAGAAGAGGAACGCGAAGGTCTGGATACCACCAGCCATGGGGAACGCGCCTACAACCTCTGATCTTTGCAGAAAGAGGCGGGCAGAAACGGGCACTTCGGTGCCCGTTTTTTATGCGCGTCAGATATGCCGGGGGACAAGGATTGTCTGTCTGGATCCCGGGTCACGTCCGGTATTGATGCACCGTGCCGTGTCCAACATGGTGCACCAGAATTGCCTGGACGAAACTTAAAAATCCTAACAGCATGATTCGTATGGACTGTTTTATCTGGCACAGATGCTGCTAATGAATTAAGTGAACAAGCTGTAGTTTCAGTTCGCTTCGATTTCTCCTCTCCTCCCTTGGCGGGCCATAGCGCCCGCTCTTTTTTTTGCCTGTCGCCGGCGTGCTAGAATCGCCGCATGGTTCCCCATCTCACGACCGCCCTTACCGGCCCGCTGCTGCACTTGGAGCAGAGCATTCTCGACGCCATGCCGCGTATCGAATACTGGCTGCGCTTCCAATGGCTGGAGCATGGCACGCCGTTTTACGCCTCGGTGGATTTGCGCAATGCTGGTTTCAAACTGGCGCCGGTCGATACCAACCTGTTTCCCGGCGGCTTCAACAACCTCAACCCCGACTTCCTGCCGCTGTGCGTGCAGGCGGCGATGGCGGCGGTGGAAAAAGTCTGCCCCGAGGCGCGG
>DAOMFG010000061.1:0-8165 GCA_035429685.1 Methylophilaceae bacterium
ACCATCGGGAACGACTCGGCGGCAGCGAACACACTCCAGTTGCCGCCCGGCGCCACCTTGAGCACACGCGCCTTGTCCGCCACATAAAGCGTGTCGCCGGAAAACGCCAGTCCCTTGGGGTCATCCATACCGGTCGCGAATGCCGTTGCCTTGCCATTGGTATCGACGACGCTGATCTGCCCGTCGCCGTCCTTGCCGAACTCACCGATCTCGGACACGTAAACACGACCATCGGCGCCAGCCACCGCCGACTCTGGCGTCTTGAGGCCAGTCACGCGCCGCGGCGCATCGGCAAGCACCGTTGCAGGCAGCAACAGGCCGCACGCCACCAGGATAAGAAGCTTCCGATTTTTACTCACTCGACTTCTTCCTTAAGCTGATCGACGACATTGTCAAGAACAGACGGTTGTGGCACCTGCATCCCTACCATGCCGCACGGCAGCTTGGCCTGCCCGCCTGACAGCTTCGCTATGCGCGCCGGCAAGTCCGTGTCGGCCTGCATCTTCTGCGCCACCATTTGCATCGCTTGCCGGTAGCTCGATGTGATCGCCGCATTGGGTTCAATATCGATGTTGCCGTTGACCTGGGCCTGCTCCTTGTAGGTGGAGACATAGACACCGCTACCGGAAAATACATCGGCCTCGATCGTCCCGTAAAAAGTTGTCATCATCGGGTTGTAGTCCATCGTCGGCTTGAGCCAGACCAGCACATCGGAGGTCATCGCCCCCTGACATACGCCTACACTGCTGAACAACGGCGCGAGTGCATCGACCGCAAGCGGCGCCACCACCGTGCCATTACTGATCCACACGGCGTTCTCGTTTCCGCCCACCTGGACCTGGTTGGTGTATTCGTCCGGGACCATGTAGACCAAGGCGCTATCGGTCGGCGCAGCGTTGGCGATCGTGGTCACACCCGCGACCAGCAGTGTGAAGGCGGTCTTCAAGCATCTATGGGATTTCATGAACAATCTCTCCTTATGTTGTAACTCAAACGCGCGAGCAGGAAGCATCCTGGAACCAGAAAATCTATTTTTTGGGCGGTAGCAAGGCCACCATACTGCATGGGATCTTGGTCTTGTCCTTACCCAGACCGACTGTGATCAGTCCCTGCAACTTCTCGTCCGCCTGAATTTTTTTCACGACCTCCTGCATCGCCAGCTTGTAGGCCGCCGTGATTTTCTCGCCCGGATAGACATCCCAGAAACCACTCTTTGCCGCGGTTGCCTGGTAGGAGGCCACGAACTCGCCATTACCCGCGTAGACATCTGCCACGATGCTGCCATAAAAATTGGTCATTTGGTCGTTGTAGACCACACCTGGCCTGATCCAGATAATGGTGTCGGCGGCCATGCCGGCCTCGCACATCCGTGCATCGGCAAACAGTGTTTGCAACGCCTCCATGGCCACCGGCTCGACCATCGGCCCCTGCTTGAACCAGTACACCGAATCCCAGCCGGAACCAACCCCGCCGATCCTGTGCTCGTAGATATATTCCTGCGGATTGATGTAAATCAGCACACGGCCGACCGGGGCGGCGTGCGCGACGGATGAAACACCGCATAACGTGAACAACACCGCCAGCAGCATCGATTTGGCCAATTTCATTGCCCTGCACCCTTGCGATAAACAATACGGTAGATCATACCAGCCCGGTCATCCGAAATATACGCCGCGCCATCCGGCCCGACTGCGATGTCCACCGGCCGGCCCCAGGCGCTCCTGTTTTCCAGCCAGCCGGTGACGAAATCACTCACGCTGACCGGCTTGCCCTGTTCGAAGTGCACCCGCACCACCTTATAGCCGGAAGGCTGCTGTCGGTTCCATGAACCATGCAAGGCCACCAGCGCGTCATCGCGATATTCCTGCGGGAAGCCGGACTGGTCGAGGAAAGCAATGCCGATAGGCGTGGAATGTGCCGGCAAAGTCAGTGCCGGCGGCTGGGTTCCCGCGCAAAAACCGGCAGCACCGGGGAAGTTGGGGTCGGTGACGCGATCACCCCAGCAATGCGGCCAGCCGTAATGCTTGCCGGGCGCAATCAGGTTAAGATGTTCGGGCGGCAGGTCGTCCACCGGCTTGCCACCCTTGGTGTCGGAACGCATGTCAGCCCCATTATTGGTCGCGTATAACGCACCCGTTGCCGGATGCCAGGCGAAACCCTGCGTATTGCGTAACCCCGAGGCGAAAATTGGCGAGGAAGGGTGGCGTCCGACGGAAGGTAGCGCCCCCGCCGGCTTGCCGTCCACGCTATAGCGCAACAGGGTGGCGCGCAGGGGATCGCTTTCCTCGCAGACGTTGCAGCTGGAACCGACATTGAGATAGAGCAATCCATCCGGTCCCAACTTGAGCGTTTTCATGGTGTGACCGCCAGTCGGCAGGTTGGCGACAACGGGTTTCAAGGCTGTGGCAGGCCATTTGCCGTCGCCCTGCTCCAGCCTCACCACGCCATCCTGGTTGGCGACATAGAGCATGCCTTCCACGAATACCAGTCCCTGCGGACCGTTGAGTTTGTCCGCCACCGTGGCTATTTCATCCGCCCGGCCATCATGGTCGCGATCCGGCAGCATGACCACCTTGTTGTCGAGCCCGAGGGAGAGGTAGAGATTTCCGTCCGGGCCAAAGGCCATGAAACGCGGCCCGCGGAAATAGCCGCCACCGGCCGGGTTGACGCGGGCAAATGCCTGTATGCTGAAATCGGCCGGAACCTGCAACGCGACGGCAGGGTCGTTCGGCACCGGCACCACCGATGCCATATCCGCACGCGCCAGACAGGCAATCAGGGTTAACAGAACAAACGCGGGCAGCCGGCGCATCAGCTCAGCACGTCGGACCAGATATTCTTCGCCCACCATTGGGCGTAGTCGCCCTCCAGTTCGGTTGGCCTGTCGGATACGCCGCCGCCTTCCGCCGGCAGCATGATCTTTTTGGCCGGGTCGTAGCGGTAGACATGGGCGACGCGCATCGCCAGCTTGTCGCTGACAAAGCTGTAGCAGGTATTGGCGAACACCGGTTGCGGGTCGGGCGTATCACCAGCCAGCAGGGTGGTGATCGCCGAGGCGCACACCTTGGCCTGCGAAGTCGCCATGTGCGCCGACTTGGGCAGGGCGGCGGAAACCGAATCCCCAATAATGTGAATGCCGGGGACCGCTTTCGATTCGTAAGTCAGGAAATCCACTTCGCACCAGCGCCGGTCGACGTTGGCTGCCCCCACCTGTTGGGCGATCCTGCCGGCGCGCTGCGGCGGTATGACATTAAGCACGTCGGCCTTGACCGTCTCGAATTCGGTTTTGACAGTGCGCGCCGCAACGTCGACTTCGACCACCTGGCTGTTGGGGCGGTAATCCACCATGCCAGGGTAAAGCTCCGCCCATGCCTTGGTGAACAGGCCTTTCTTGGACACGATTTCCGGGTTGGCATCCAGCACGATAATCTTCGATTTCGGCTTGGCATTTCTGAGATAGAACGCCACCTGGCTCACCCGTTCATACGGCCCGGGCGGACAACGGTAGGGCGCCTTGGGAACGGAGAGCAGAAACACGCCGCCGTCCGGCATCGCTTCCAGTTGTTTGCGCAGATTGACGGTCTGCGGCCCGGCCTTCCAGGCATGCGGCACTACCTCCTGCGCCGAAGCGATCTCCAGCATGGGTAAGGATTCATACATGAAATCGATGCCGGGCGCGATAATCAGGCGGTCGTATTCGAGAAAATCGCCATCCCCCACGTACACCTTGCGTTGCGCGGCATCGATACCGCTCACTTCCGCATAAAGACGCTTGATATTGTAGCGATCCAGGCCGGAATAATTGAAGGTGAGGTCGCCGATGCGCTTGCTGCCGCCCAGCACAAGATTGCTCAATGGGCAAGAAATAAAGGCAGTACCTTTCTCGACCAGGATGATCTCAAGCTGGTCGCCACCCCACAAGCGCAGGTATTTGGCTGCCGTCGCCCCGGCATAACCGGCGCCGACAATAACGACCCGTCCCTGCGCCTTGCCCGCGGCACTGGCGAATCCGGGAACGGCGCTGGCCATGGCGCCAACACCCAGAACTTTAAGGAATTCGCGGCGCTGCATCATCACAGATCCCCCAGCGGCTTGGGGGATGAGGACGCCGTACGCTTTTCTACGGAAAAGTATTCGGCCAGTAGCCCGATTTCTTCTTCGGTCAAACCTTTGGCATGCGTATGCATGACAGTGGAGCTGCGCTCGCCAGTACGGAATGCCTGCATCTGCAACACGAAGTAGGAACGGTCCAGTCCGGCCAGCACGGGCGTGCCGCCCACACTGTTGCCGTTGGTGCCATGGCAGGCGGCGCAGGAGGCCGCCAGCACACGCTGATGGCCGCCCTCACTCACGGCCAGCGACGGTAAGGGGGCGAACAACAGCAAGACCAACATCCGGAACCGTGCTTTCATCTCGCCCTCCCAGGCAACCCGTCTTTAGCAGGTTAGTACGTCAGAAACACTTCTCTTCCTTGCACCCGTCATCCTTGGCGCCGTTTTGCATCAGAAAATCTGCCATCTCCTGGTTTCCCATGTCGCGCGACATCCTGACCAAGGAAACGCCGCCGCGCAACTTGATGTTGGGATCTGCACCCTTGGAAATCAGGTACGTCACCATCTCCTTGTTGCCATTGTAAGCAGCGAATGCCACCGAGGTCATCTTGGTGATGGGGTGCTTGTAATTCACATTAGCGCCGCGCTCAACCATGAGCTTGACAATTTCCAGCTGATTCTTGTTGGCAGCCACCTGCAACCAGCTCCAGGCAAAGGCGGTATCGTCCGGGTTGAGGCCGTTATCGAGAAATTTCTTAACCGTTGCGGCATCGCCTTTTTCGATCGCGTAGGACAACTCCACCTGCTCATCATCGGTAATTGCAAAAACCGTGCTGGATAACATCAGCATTGCTGCCATAAAGAACATCTGGATCAATCTCATTTTTATCTCCGTCGTTATGATTAAGCTACAAATTTTCGTGCATTGCGGAACATGCGCAACCATGGCCCCTCCTCGCCCCACCCATCAGGATGCCAGGAATGCTGCACCGCGCGGAACACCCGCTCCGGATGCGGCATCATGATGCTGAAGCGTCCATCCACCGTAGTCAGGCCGGTAATGCCCTGCGGCGACCCGTTGGGGTTGGCCGGGTAGCGTTCGGTCGGGTTTCCATAGTTGTCCACATAACGCACGCTGACCAGTTGAGCGGCCAGCGCCCTTTCGACCGCTTCCTGAGAAGAAAATTCCGCATAGCCCTCGCCATGCGCCACGGCAATCGGCATACGGCTACCGGCCATGCCACCGAAGAACAACGAGGGCGAATCCAGCACTTCGACCATGGTAAAGCGCGCCTCGAACTGCTCCGACCCGTTGCGCACGAAATGCGGCCAATGCTCCGTTCCGGGGATAATGCTATGCAGGTTGCTCATCATCTGGCAACCATTGCACACGCCAAGGGCGAAGCTGTCACCACGCTGGAAGAAGGCGGCGAACTCGTCACTGGCGCGCGGGTTGAACAGGATGGACTTCGCCCAGCCCTCGCCTGCGCCGAGCACATCGCCGTAGGAAAAGCCGCCGCAGGCAACGAAACCCTTGAAATCGCGCAGACTGACACGTCCGGTGATGATGTCGCTCATGTGCACGTCGAAGGTCTCGAAGCCGGCGCGGTCGAACGCCGCCGCCATTTCCACCTGGCCGTTGACGCCCTGCTCGCGCAGGATCGCCATCGCGGGACGATGGCCGGTGTTGATGTAGGGCGCGGCAACGTCTTCCTTGAGATCGAAACTCAGTTGCGCGTGCAAGCCGGGATCACGTACGTCGAACAATCGGTCGTATTCCTGCCGCGCACAGGCTGGATTGTCGCGCAGGCTCTGCATGTGGAAAGTGGTTTCCGACCATCGCCGTTGCAATACCACGCGGCGCTCGCCGAATACCTCGCGTCCCGCATGCTGGATACGCACGTGCTCGCCCTCACTGGTGGCGCCGATTACGTACACGCAGCCACCCAGCCCGGCAGCATCGAGACTGGTACAGACCATTTCCATGTCGCCGGCGCGCACCTGCAGCACTGCACCCAGCTCCTCGCTGAACAGCGCAGCATTGACGGAGGTATTGCCGACGATGCCATCCAGCACAATATCCAGGCCGCAATGGCCGGCAAACGCCATCTCGCACAGGGTGGCCACTAGACCACCGTCAGAGCGGTCGTGGTAAGCCAGAATCTTGCCGTCGCGGTTCAGTTGCTGCACCGCGGCGAAGAATGCCTTGAGCCGCGCGGCATCATCCACGTCTGGCGCCACGCTGCCTACTGCGCCGTACACCTGCGCCAGCGCCGAACCGCCAAGGCGGTTCCTGCCAGCACCGAGATCGACGAGGATGAGCTTGGTCGGTCCGAGGTCGGTACGCAGTTGCGGCGTCAGCGTCTTGCGCGCATCCGGCGTCGGTGCGAAAGCGGTCACCACCAGCGAAATCGGCGCGGTCACCGCCTTCTTCTCGTCGCCCTCCTCCCACACTGTTTTCATCGACATGGAATCCTTGCCTACCGGGATGCTGATGCCGAGTTGCGGGCACAGTTCCATGCCAACCGCCCTGACCGTGTCATACAGCGCGGCGTCCTCCCCCGGATGGCCGGCAGGCGCCATCCAGTTGGCGGACAGCTTGATCTCACCAATGTCCTCGATGAGGCTTGCCGCGATGTTGGTAATGGCTTCGCCGATCGCCATGCGGCCGGAAGCCGGGGCGTCGATCAGCGCCAGCGGCGCTTTCTCGCCGATGGCGAACGCCTCGCCGCGATACGTTTCATAGCCGGCCAGCGTCACCGCGACGTCGGCCACCGGTACCTGCCACGGCCCGACCATCTGGTCGCGCGCAATCAGGCCGGTCACGCTGCGATCGCCGATGGTGATGAGGAAAGTCTTGTCTGCCACGCCTGGCAGTCGCAGCACGCGGTCGACCGCCTCGGCCAGGTCGATGCTGGCGGCATCAAATTCGGGCAGTTGGCGCTTCAGATGCGCCACGTCACGCGTCATTTTGGGCGGCTTGCCCAGCAGCACGGCAAGATCCATGTCCACCGGCTTGTTGTTGAAGTGGCTGTCCTCCACCGCCAGATGGCGTTCTTCGGTGGCCTCGCCGACGATGGCGAACGGGCAGCGCTCGCGCTCGCAGATTTCCTTGAAGCGGTACAGGTCATCCTTGGACACAGCCAGCACGTAGCGCTCCTGCGCCTCGTTGCACCACACCGCCCTGGGGCTCATGCCAGGCTCTTCATTGTGGATATCACGCAGTTGGAAGACGGCGCCACGTCCGGCATCGTTGACCAGTTCCGGGAAGGCATTTGACAGCCCGCCGGCGCCGACGTCGTGGATGGACAGGATGGGGTTGCGCTCTCCCAGTTGCCAACAACGGTCGATGACTTCCTGCGCGCGCCGCTGCAATTCCGGGTTGCCGCGCTGCACCGAGTCGAAATCCAGGTTCTCTGCATTGGATCCAGTATCCATGCTGGAAGCCGCGCCACCGCCCAGTCCGATCAGCATGGCTGGTCCGCCCAGTTGGATCAACGCCGCACCCGGCGGGATGGGATTCTTCTTCGAGTGCTGGGCGGAAATGCTGCCAATGCCGCCCGCCAGCATGATGGGCTTGTGGTAGCCGCGCACTTCCCCCGCTGCCGCCAGTTCTAGCGTGCGGAAATAGCCGGCGATATTGGGCCGGCCGAATTCGTTGTTGTAGGCAGCGCCCCCCAGCGGGCCGTCCACCATGATCTGCAGCGCAGACGCGATGCGCCCCGGCTTGCCGTAATCGGCTTCCCATGGCTGCTTGAAGCCAGGAATGTTGAGGTTGGATACGGAAAAACCAGTCAACCCGGCCTTGGGCTTGGAGCCGCTGCCGGTCGCCCCTTCGTCGCGGATTTCGCCACCAGCACCCGTAGCCGCGCCGGCAAAAGGTGCAATCGCGGTCGGGTGGTTGTGCGTCTCCACCTTCATCAGGAAATGCATCTCCTCCTCGACATAGCCGTAACGCCCGTCTGGTTGGGGATAGAAACGCCTGGTCTTCTCGCCCTGCACGATGGAAGCGTTGTCAGAATAGGAGAACACCGTTTTTCCCGGGTTCAGTTTGTTCGTGTTGCTAATCATATCGAACAGCGACTGCGAGTGCGCCGCGCCGTCAACCACCAA
>DAOMFG010000062.1:0-8099 GCA_035429685.1 Methylophilaceae bacterium
TTGAACCAAGTTGTGCCCAAGGCGCTGGCGCTGCTGCCTGAAACCGCGCGTCCTGTCGTCATTCATCAGGCTGGCGAGAAACATCTTGCCGAACTGGAGCAAAACTACCGCAAGGCCGGGGTGCAGGCGGAAACGCGCGCCTTCATCGACGACATGGCAGCCGGCTACGCCTGGGCCGACCTGGTGATTTGTCGCGCCGGCGCCCTCACCATCGCCGAGCTCGCGGCGGTGGGCGCGGCCAGCGTGCTGGTGCCGTTCCCGCACGCCGTGGACGACCACCAGACCCATAACGCACGCTACCTTTCGGAGCACGGCGCCGCCATCCTGCTGCCGCAGCCGGAATTGACCGCGCAAAGGCTGGGCGCACTGCTGGGAGGATTTACCCGCGAAGTCCTGCTGGAGATGGCGCGGCAGGCGCGGGCGCTGGGGAAACCACAGGCGACGGTGGCGGTGGCCGGGATTTGCAGGGAGCTGGCACGATGAAACACAAAGTCAAACACATCCATTTCATCGGCATCGGTGGCTCGGGCATGAGCGGCATCGCCGAGGTACTGGTCAATTTGGGTTTCAGTGTCAGCGGCTCCGACCTGGCCGACAATGCCGTCACTCGTCGGCTGGCGGCGCTGGGGGCGAAGGTGCGTCAGGGGCACGCCACGGAAAACCTGGCGGCCGCCGACGTGGTGGTGGTATCGACGGCGGTGGACGAGCGTAATCCCGAAATCGTCGCCGCGCGCGAACGCAAGATCCCCATCATCCCGCGCGCCATGATGCTGGCCGAGCTGATGCGCTTCCGCCAGGGCATCGCGGTGGCCGGCACCCACGGCAAGACCACCACCACCAGCCTGATCGCCAGCATCCTGGCGGAGGCCGGCATGGACCCGACCTTCGTCATCGGCGGCCGGCTGGAAGCCGCCGGCACCAATGCGCGCCTCGGCAGCGGCGAATACATCGTGGCCGAAGCCGACGAGTCCGATGCCTCCTTCCTGCACCTGTCGCCGGTAATCTCGGTGGTGACCAACATCGACCAGGACCACATGGAAACCTACGGCCACGATTTCGAGCGGCTGAAGGCGACTTTCGTCGAGTTCCTGCAGTTCCTGCCGTTCTGGGGCCGCGCGGTACTGTGCGTGGACGACCCGCATGTACGTGGCATCCTGCCCCTGGTGACCAAGCCGATCACGCCCTACGGCTTCAGCGAGGACGCGCTGGTGCGTGCAGTCAACGTGCGTGCCGACGGCGGCCGCATGCATTTCACCGCGCAGCGCATCAACGGCAGCATGACCGAGTTCGACGTCACACTCAATCTGCCCGGCAACCACTATGTGCTCAATGCGCTGGCGGCTATCGCCGTGGCCAGCGAGCTGAACGTGCCGGATGCCGCCATCGTCAAGGCACTCGGCGAGTTCAAGGGCGTAGGCCGCCGTTTCGAGCACTATGGTGAGGTTCCGGCCAGGGATGGCGGCAGCTTCTCTCTGGTCGACGACTACGGCCACCATCCGGTCGAAATGCAGGCCGTCATCAACGCCGCGCGCGGCGCATTCCCGAACAGAAGACTGGTGCTGGCGTTCCAGCCGCACCGCTATACGCGCACCCGGGATTGTTTCGAGGATTTCGTGCGCGTGCTGTCCAGCGCGGATGCGGTGCTGCTGACCGAAGTCTACCCGGCCGGCGAAGCGCCCATCGTAGCAGCGGACGGACGCAGCCTGTCGCGCGCGGTGCGCGTGGCGGGCAAGGTAGAGCCGCTGTTCGTGGAAACCCCGGCGGAACTGCCGCCGGCGATCCTGGACGCGGCCCGCGACGGCGACGTGGTGATCGTGATGGGGGCGGGTTCCATCGGCCAGGTCGCCGCGAAAACGAAGGAGCTGGCGCAGTGACGACACCGGGCAAACTGCTGCTGAACGAGCCGATGGCACGCTACACCAGCTGGCGCGTCGGCGGTCCGGCCGACCGGTTGTACATTCCGGGCGGGCTGGAAGATCTGCGCACGTTCCTGCAAGGGCTGCCGCACGGCGAACCGGTCTATGTGGTCGGGCTGGGTTCCAACCTGCTGGTGCGCGATGGCGGCGTGCGCGGCAGCGTGGTGCTGATGCACGATGCGCTGACCGAAATACGCTTCGAGGATGAAAAGGTCTATGCCGAAGCCGGCGTCACCACTGCCAAGCTGGCCAGGTTCGCTGCGCGCGAACATCTGCATGGTGCGGAATGGATGGCCGGGGTGCCGGGCACCGTGGGTGGCGCACTGGCGATGAACGCCGGCTGTCATGGCGGCGAAACCTGGGACCTCGTGCAGCGGGCGTACACCATCGACCGCCACGGCACCCTCCACGAGCGCAGCCAGGTGGATGTGGAGGTGGGCTACCGTCATGTGTCCCTGCCCGGCGAGGAATGGTTCGTCGCCGCCTGGTTCCAGTTGCACAGGGGCGAATCCAAGGTGGCCGAGGAAAAGATCAAGACGCTGCTGGCCCGGCGCCTCGCCACGCAGCCGCTCAACCTGCCCAACGCCGGCTCGGTGTTCCGCAATCCGGAGGGCGACTATGCCGCGCGCCTGATCGAGACTTGCGGGCTGAAGGGGTACCGCATCGGCGGTGCGCAGGTGTCGGAAAAGCACGCCAATTTCATCGTCAACCTGGGCGAGGCGTCGGCGGCGGATATCGAACAGCTGATCATCCATGTGCATGACACGGTGCTGCGGCTGCAGGGCGTGGAATTGCATCGCGAAGTGAAGATTATCGGGGAAGCGGTATGAGCAGGGATTTTGGAAAAGTGGCGGTGCTGCTGGGCGGACGATCCGCCGAACGCGAGGTGTCGCTGAACAGCGGCGGCGCGGTGTTGGCCGCCTTGCGGCGGCAGGGCGTGGATGCGCATGGGTTCGATCCGGCGCAGCGGCCGCTGCACGACCTGGAAGGGTTCGACCGCGTGGTCATCGCGCTGCATGGACGCTACGGCGAGGATGGCACCATCCAGGGCGCGCTGGAGCTGCTGGGCATTCCCTACACCGGCAGCGGCGTGATGGCCTCGGCGGTGGGCATGGACAAGTGGCGCACCAAGCTGCTGTGGCAGGCGGCCGGCATTCCTACGCTGGATTTCGTCCTGCTCGATGCGGCCAGCGATTTTGCCGCCATCGAGGCGCGCCTGGGGCTGCCGCTGTTCGTCAAACCGGCCAACGAGGGTTCCAGCATCGGCATCAGCAAGGTCAAGCAGGCCGGCGGCCTGCGCGCCGCCTACGACGAGGCGGCCCAATATGACCCGCTGGTACTGGCGGAGCGCTTTGCCGGCGGCGGCGAGTACACGGTGGCCATTCTGGGCGAGCGCGCGCTGCCGGTCATCCGTATCGTTCCGGCCAACGAGTTTTACGACTACGAGGCCAAGTATCTGCGCGACGACACGCGCTACCTGTGCCCTTGCGGGCTGAGCGATGCGCAGGAAGCGCTGATTCGCGAACAGGCGCTGCAGGCGTTCCGGATCGTCGGCGGCCAAGGCTGGGGGCGGGTGGATTTTCTGATGGACGAAGCGGGTAAGCACTATTTCCTGGAGGTGAATACCTCGCCCGGCATGACCGACCACAGCCTGGTGCCGATGGCGGCGAAGGCGGCCGGCATCGGCTTTGACCAGCTGGTGCTGGAGATACTGGAGATGGCGCATGTGGGATAAGCCGCAGGCCCTGCTCTGGATCGCCAACTTCCTGTACGCGCTGGCGGCGGTGCTGCTGATGTACACCGTGATATTCGTGGTGGTGCACCTGCCGATCTTCCCGTTGAAGGAAGTGCGCCTGGAAGGCCAGATGCAGCATGTGACGCGCGAGCAGGTACAGCTGATCGTGGGCCGGCACCTGCATGGCAATTTCTTCACGCTCGACCTGGAGCAAGCGCGCAACGCCTTCAGGAAGCTGCCCTGGGTGCGCAACGTCAGTGTGCGGCGGCGCTGGCCAGACCGGCTGGAAGTGGTAGTGGAAGAGCATCAGGCACTGGCGCGCTGGGGCGACATTGCCCTGGTGAACACGCATGGCGAGCTGTTCCATGCCGCATCCGAGCGGGATCTGCCGGTGTTCTACGGCCCGGGAGACGCGGTACAGGAGGTCGCCCGCCAGTTTGCCGCCTACAGCGAACTATTGAAGCCGACCGGCATGCAGGTGGCGCAGTTGGCGCTTTCGCCCCGCCACGCCTGGCAGGTCGGCACCGACAGCGGGATGGTGATCGAGCTCGGGCGCGAGCAGACCGAATCCAGGCTGCAGAAATTTGCCGGCGCCTACAGCAAAACGCTGGGGGCGCTCGATGTAAACGTGGCTTATGCCGACTTGCGCTACCCCAACGGGTTTGCGGTGCGCAAGCCGGCACAGGCCGTGGTCACGAAGAAATCGGGAGCGGCGTGATTTTGGTGTAGGAGCGCCGCCCTCGGCGCGATGAATTACCAGGCAATCGGGGCGAGGGCGCCCCTCCTACAGAGCCGGGAACAGATAGTTTTGGGTGTATTGGAGAATTGAATGAGCAGGGTCAGGGAACAGAAAAATTTGATCGTGGGGCTGGATATCGGCACTTCCAAGATCGTCGCCATCGTCGCCGAGCTGCAGCCGGAAGGCGGGCTCAAGGTGATCGGCCTCGGGCAGCACGTTTCGCGCGGGCTGAAGAAGGGCGTGGTGATCAACATCGATTCCACCGTGCAGGCCATCCAGCGCGCGCTGGAAGAAGCCGAGCTGATGGCCGATTGCAAGATCACCAGCGTGTTTACCGGCATTGCCGGCAACCACATCAAGAGCCTCAACTCGCACGGCATGGTGAAGATCAAGGACGCGGAGGTTTCGCAGGCCGACGTCGAGCGCGTGGTGGAAACCGCCCGCGCCATCGCGCTGCCGTCCGACCAGCAGATCCTGCACATCCTCACCCAGGAATTCATCATCGACGGCCAGGAGGACGTGCGCGAGCCGATCGGCATGAGCGGCATGAAGCTGGAAGTGAAGGTGCACATCGTCACCGGCGCGGTGTCGGCGGCGCAGAACATCGTCAAGTGCGTGAAGCGCTGCGGTCTCGAAGTGAGCGACCTGGTGCTGCAGCCGCTGGCCTCCAGCGTGGCAGCGCTGACCGAGGACGAGAAGGAGCTGGGCGTGTGCCTGGTCGACATCGGCGGCGGCACCACCGATATCGCCGTGTTCAAGCAGGGCGCCATCCGCCATACCGCCGTGGTGCCCATCGCCGGCGACCAGATGACCAACGATGTGGCGGTGGCGTTCCGCACGCCGACGGCTTCGGCGGAGGACATCAAGATCAAGCATGGTTGCGCGCTGCGCCAGCTGGCCGATCCCCGGGAAATCGTCGAGGTGCCCGGTGTGGACGGGCGCGAGCCGCGGCAGCTCTCGGTGCAGACCCTGGCCGAAGTGATCGAGCCGCGCGTGGTCGAACTGTACGAGTTCGTGCTCAACGAGCTGCGGCGCAGCGGCATGGAAGAAATGATCGCCTCCGGCATCGTCATCACCGGCGGCAGCAGCCTGATGAAAGGCATGGTCGAGCTGGGCGAGGAAATCTTCCACATGCCGGTGCGGCTGGGACTGCCGCGCCATGTCGGCGGGCTGTCCGAAGTGGTCAGCAACCCGCGCTATGCCACCGGTGTCGGCCTGTTGCTGATGGGCAAGCAGCAGATCGAGCGGCATCTGCAGGGAGAGCTGGAATCGAATTCGTTCGAACGGGTATGGGCAAAGATGAGGAGCTGGTTTCAGGGCAATTTTTAGTGGTTTAACGCAGGGGTGCAGGAGCGACGCCTCGTCGCGATTTGAGATGTGAATCGCGCCGGCGGCGGCGCTCCTACAAAAGGCAATTTTTTGGATCAAGCTACACAACAAGGAGGAAGCAAGATGTTTGAAATCATGGATAGTACCCCGCAGGATGCGGTCATCAAGGTGATCGGCGTGGGTGGATGCGGCGGCAACGCGGTCGAGCACATGATCGACATGGGAGTGTCGGGCGTGGAATTCATTTGTGCCAATACCGACATGCAGGTGCTGCGCAACAGCCGCGCCTCGGTGCAGCTGCAACTGGGCGCCGAGCTGACCCGCGGACTGGGCGCCGGCGGTCGTCCCGAAGTGGGGCGCGATGCGGCGATGGAAGATCGCGACCGCATTGCGGAAACCATCGATGGCGCGGACATGCTGTTCATCACTGCCGGCATGGGCGGCGGCACCGGCACCGGCGCCGCGCCGGTGGTGGCCGAGGTGGCCAAGGAAATGGGCATCCTGACGGTGGCCGTGGTCACCAAGCCGTTCGGCTTCGAGAACAAGCGCATGAAACTGGCCGACGACGGCGTGGCCGAGCTGTCGCGCTACGTCGATTCGCTGCTGGTGGTGCCCAACGAGAAGCTGATCCAGGTGCTGGGCGGCAAGGTGCCGGTCAAGGAAGCCTACCGCGCCGCCAACGGCGTGCTGCACAGCGCGGTGTCCGGCATCGCCGAAATCATCAACGGCGAAGGCATGATCAACGTCGACTTCGCTGACGTGCGCACCGTCATGGGCGAGAACGGCATGGCCATGATGGGCTCGGCCGTGTATTCCGGCGAAGACCGCGCCCGCGTCGCGGCGGAGCAGGCGGTCAACAGCCCGTTCCTGGAAAACGTCAACCTGTTGGGCGCGCGCGGCGTTCTGGTCAACATCACGGCCAGCGAGGATTCCTTCACCATGGACGAATTCTACGAAGTGATGAACACCATCAAGGCGTTTTGCGCCGAGGACGCCTCGGTGTACATCGGCCAGGTGTTCGACGCCACCATGGGCGACAAGCTGCGCATTACGCTGGTCGCCACCGGCCTCAGCGGCGCGGAAGTGCAGCGCCGGCAGAAACCGGAGCTGCGCGTGATGACGCAGGTGCGCGACGGCACCACCAACCAGCCGGTGTTCGTCGGCGGCGCTTCGGATGAGCCGGCCCCTGCCGTGTTCTCGCAGAATTCGCGCCGCGCCACGGTGGAGGCGATGAAGTCGACCGGCATGGATGAATATGACATCCCGGCCTTCCTGCGCAAGCAGGCGGATTGAGCGTTGTCGCAGGGACAGTTTGTGTAGGAGGGGCGCCCTCGCCCCGATGGGGTTTATCGCGCCGGGGCGGCTTTGTGCTAGAATGCCAACCTATTGGAAGTAAAGGACTATCGGGTGCTGAAGCAGCGTACGCTTAAAAATGTGATCCAGGCCGGCGGTGTCGGCCTGCATACCGGAGACAAGGTGACCCTCACCTTGCGCCCGGCCGCGCCCGATACCGGCATCGTGTTCCGCCGCGTCGATCTCGATCCTCCTCGGGAAATCAAGGCGCAGCCGGAGCTCGTCGGCGACACCAGGCTTTCCTCCACCCTGGAAGTCGACGGCGTGCGCGTGGCGACGGTGGAGCACCTGATGTCCGCCCTGGCCGGGCTGGGCGTGGATAACGTCTATCTCGACATGGATGCTTCCGAAGTGCCCATTCTGGACGGCAGCGCCGGCCCGTTCGTGTATCTCATCAAGGCGGCCGGCATCGTCGAGCAGCCGGCGCCGAAGAAATTCATCCGTATCCTGAAGCCGGTCGAAGTGCGCGAGGACGACAAGTGGGTGCGCTTCGAGCCTTACCACGGGTTCAAGGTGGAGTTTGCCATCGACTTCGACCACCCCGTGATCGAGCACACCGGCAAGTCCGTCGTCATCGACTTTGCCGAGCACTCCTATATCCGCGAGATCAGCCGCGCCCGCACCTTCGGCTTCATGCACGAAGTCGAAGCGCTGCGCGGCATGGGCCTGGCGCGCGGCGGCAGCCTGGACAACGCCGTGGTACTGGATGATTACCGCATCCTCAACAGCGACGGCCTGCGCTACGAGGACGAGTTCGTCAAGCACAAGGTACTGGATGCCATCGGCGACCTCTATATCCTCGGCCGCCCGCTGATCGGCGCCTTCAGCGCCTACAAGTCCGGGCACGCGCTCAACAACAAGCTGTTGCGCGCCCTGCTGGCGGATGCCGAGGCCTGGGAGTACGCCACCTTCGACCAGGCGGAACTGGCGCCACAGGCTTTTCTTTTCCTCCTGACCCAGCCGGCCTGATCCGGGCCTGCTGGTTATCCCCTTCCTTCTCGTTCTCTGCCCTGTTGCCGTGGGGGTC
>DAOMFG010000063.1:0-8065 GCA_035429685.1 Methylophilaceae bacterium
TGCCACGCGAACATTACGCGGGCGCGGCCGACATCCGCAGTTCCGCTTTCCAGTTCGGGCTGGTGGCCGGCCCCGCGCTGGGGGGCGTTCTGGTCGGCTGGGCCAGCACCACGATGGCCTACGCGGTGGCGGCTATCCTGTGCCTGGGTGCCGCCATGGCGCTGCTGTCGCTGCGGGTGAATGAGCCGCGGCCGGCGCAAAGTGCACCGGTGTTCACCAGCATTGCCGAGGGCCTGCGCTTCGTTCGCGGCAACCAGATCGTGCTCGGCGCCATGTCGATGGATATGATCGCCGTGCTGTTCGGCGGCGCGGTTGCCATGCTGCCCGCGTTTGTCCAGGACGTGTTCCATGCTGGCCCGGAAGGGCTGGGCATCCTGCGCGCAGCGCCGGCGGTCGGCGCCGTGGTTACCGGGCTGGTGCTGGCGCGCCATCCCCTCAGCCGCCACGCAGGGCGCTGGCTGCTGGGCGCGGTGGGGGGGTTTGGCTTGTGCATCATCGGTTTCGCCCTCAGCCCGCATTTCTGGATTGCCGGCATGCTGTTGCTGCTGTCCGGTGCCTTCGACGGGGTCTCGGTGGTGATGCGCACCACCATCCTGCAGTTGGCCACGCCGGACGCCATGCGCGGCCGGGTTTCGGCCATCAACGGCATTTTCATCGGCTCCTCCAACGAACTCGGCGCCTTTGAATCCGGCCTGGCGGCGCGGCTGATGGGGCTGGTGCCTTCGGTCATCTTCGGCGGCACGATGACGCTGGTGGTGGTGGTGGCGACTGCCCGGCTGGCGCCCAAGCTGCGTCGGCTGGACTTGCGGGAGTTGCATTAAACCTGTTGCCCTGTTGTAGGAGCGGCGCCTCGCCGCGATAATGATATCGCGCTGGGGAGAACGCCCCAGCCTGAATAAAGGAGAACGATATGTCAGCACACATCTACAAAATGATCGAACTGGTGGGCTCCTCAACCATCGGTACCGACGACGCCATCCGCAACGCCATCGCCAAGGCGGCGCAAAGCGTCCGCCACATGGACTGGTTCGAGGTGGTGGAAACCCGCGGGCATATCGCGGATGGCAAGGTCGCCCATTACCAGGTCACGCTCAAGGTCGGCTTCCGGCTGGAGGACTGACCGGGCGGGAGGTCATGCGCCTACTGCAACTCCTGCAGGATCGCCTCCAGTTCGGCTTTGGGGTCAGCGAAATCTTCATACTGTGCGCCGTGCGTCCGCGCATACCAGTAGCGGCTGTTCCATGCGTCTCCCTCGATTTTGTGCAGGACGGCGTGGATGCGACACGCCGTCGGGTCGCTGAACTCCTGCACGATACGGTGCGATTTGTCCCATTCGCCCGCCAGTGCGGCGGTGATGGCTGATTTCAGTTGATCGTTCAGACGCATTTCGGCTTCTCCGTAACTTGCCATGCTCTAGTTTAACGTATGAGAAACCTCGACGATCTTTTCGCCGCGCTGGCCAAATCCGCTTTCCGCCGCAGCTTTCATCTGCGTGGTAAGGATCTCGACTATCTGCGCAGCAAAGGCCTGCCCGTGGTGCTCACCCACGCCGAGGATTTCGTCTCCAAACGCCTCGCTCCGGGCTTTATTTCCAACGACGGCAAGCAGACGCCGTTTCGGGGCCATCCGGTATTCGTCGCTCAGCACGCCACTGCGTGCTGCTGCCGCGGCTGCCTGGAAAAATGGCATCGCATTCCGCCCGAACGTGAACTCACGCAGGAAGAAACGGCCTATATTTTGATGGTGCTGGAACGCTGGCTGCGGGAGGAGTCGGCTGGAGAATAATGCCTGCTACAACCAGTCCCAGTCCAGCCGCGGCTTGTGCGGCGCTTTCCTCATCGCCCAGTCCCACAGCGGGGCGGGGATCAGCTTCATCAGCCGCCCCAGTAGGGCCATCTGCCAAGGCAGGATGACGTAGCGGCGGCGCTGCAGAATAGCGTGCGCTATCTTGTCTGCGGCGATGTCGGCATCCATCAGGAAGGGCATGGGGTAGGGGTTGACGTCAGTCATGGGGGTCTTGATGTAGCCGGGGCAGATCGTGGTGACGCGGATGCCGGCGCCGGTCAGTTCCACCCGCAGGCTTTCCAGATAGCTGATGGCAGCAGCCTTGGAGGCGGAGTAGGCGCCCGCGCCGGGCAATCCACGCAGGCCGGCGACGCTGGCGATGCCGGCGAGCGAACCATGGCCTTGCGCTTTCATGGCAGCGATGAAGGGTTGGAAAGTGTGGACCATGCCCAGCAGGTTGATGTCAAGAATGGCACGGAAGGCGCTGGCGTCTTCGGCATGTTCGGTGAGGGTGCCGCGCGACACGCCAGCGTTGGCGATGACGATGTCGGGGGCGCCGTATTTGCCGATGAAATCCGCCGCCGCCTGCCGCAGCGCCTCGGCATCGCGCACATCCAGCACATAGGCAGTGCAGTCGGCGGAGAGGCTGGCCACCAGTGCTTCCAGCCGTTCCCGGTTGCGTCCCGCCAGACCGAGCCGCGCGCCCTGCGCCGCGTAATGACGCGCCAGCGCGGTGCCGATGCCGCTGGAAGCGCCGGTGATGAAGACGCGCATCCCGGTTTAGCGTTTGGCCGCTTTTTCCTTGCGGAGCTGATCGATCAGGTAATCCGTGACGGCAAACAGTTGCTCGTTGGCCTGGGCGGCGCTGATGCTTTCATTGCCCTTGGTGGCGAGCTTGATGGAGGTCAGGTATTTGCCATCGACAATGATGGCCGGCACGCCGGTAGCGCCAGAGGCACGGAATATCTGCGCCGCGCGCGTGACCTTGGTGTTGACGGAGAAGGAGTTGTAGGCGTCTTCCACTTTCTTGCGATCCAGCCCGCTCTGCTTGATGATCCAGTCGATAGTGCCAGCCTCGTCGTTGGGCTTGAGCGTCCTTTGCTTGTGGATGGCATCGAACAGCGGACTATGCAGCTTGTCCGCGATGCCCAGTGCTTCCATGGTGTAGTAGGCCTTGGCCATGGGTGCCCAACTCGGGTTGGGCAGGCCGGGGACGCGTTTGAATTCGACATCCTTGGGTAGCTTCTTGACCCAGGCGGCCAGCGCCGGCTCGAGGTCGTAGCAATGCGGGCAACCATACCAGAACAGCTCGACGACCTCGATCTTGGCGGCATTGCCGGTGGGGATGGGTTGCAGGGTCTGCTCATAGCGGCCGTCAAATGGGGAATCGGCGGCGGCGATGCTGGAAACCAGCAGCAGGAGTGCGGATAAAAGGACTTTCATGGGGTTTTCCTCTATTGGTCTGGAGTCATGCTGTTTTGCTGGATCAGGAACGGGCTGAAGCCATTTTTGGTCAGTTCGGTACGCGCTTTTCTGATTTGCTCGATATCGGTCAAAGGACCGACGCGTACGCGATGCGATACGCCCTTGTCCGGCAGATTGGCGGTTTGCACCACGGCTTCCAATCCCAGCAGCGCCAGTTGTGCCTTCAGGTTATCGGCATCCTGCTCGTTCTGGAATGCGCCCACCTGCAGGAAGTAGTTTTTGCTGCCTGCTTCTGATGGAGTGCCTGGTTGCGCGGCAGCGGATTGCTGCACTTGCTGCTCCGTGACGGCGGTTTCGGTGCCCGGCAGAATGGTGTAGAAATCGAAACGCGGTTTTTCGGCAGGCTGCTGTTGCTGCAATGCGTCTGGTGGAGTCGCATTCCCTGTGTCCGGCGGGGCCGTCACTACCGTAGGGGGTGTCGTTACGGCGAAAGGGTTGCCACCACCTCGGAGCATGATGGCAACAGCGATGGAAACGCCGATGCCCAGGATCAGCCCGATCAGCAGGCCAGTGATGAAAGGGCTGCTTTTGCCTGCCGGTTTTGACCTGGTTGCGGCTGGTTTATAGTCACGTGTCACGTGTGTTTTCCTTGAGTTACATTTCGTTCGGGGCACTTACGCCCAGCAATTGCAAACCGCCTTGCAGTACCTGGCGAGTGGCGCCCACCAAGGCCAGGCGGGCATGCTTGACGGCCTCGTCCTCGACCAGGAATTTTTCGGCATTGTAGTAGCTGTGCAGGTCGCCTGCCAGATCCTTGAGGTAGTAGGCAATCAGGTGCGGCGCAAGTTCATTGGCGGCGTTCTCCAGCGTTTCCGGGAATTCCGCCAGGCGCTGCATCAGCCCCAGTTCGTGCGGTAATTGCAGCGGCGACAGGTCGGCCTCTGCAAGACTGGATACATCGCCGCCCCATTGCTCCAGTACGCTGCAAATACGGGCGTGGGCGTACTGGATGTAGTACACCGGGTTGTCGTTGGTGTGGGCCAGCGCCAGATCGATGTCGAACACCAGTTGCGAATCGGCGCGGCGCGCAGCGAGAAAGTAGCGCGTGGCGTCGCGGCCGACCATGTCGATCAGGTCGCGCAGGGTGACGTAGCTGCCGGCACGCTTGGAAATCTTCATCTCCTCACCGCCGCGCATCACCGTCACCATCTGATGCAGCACATAATCCGGCCAGCCCTGCGGAATGCCGATGCCCAGTGCCTGCAGGCCGGCGCGCACGCGGGTAATGGTGCTGTGGTGGTCGGCGCCCTGTTCGTTGATGACGCGGCTAAAGCCACGCTGCCACTTGTCCAAGTGGTAGGCCACGTCCGGCACGAAGTAGGTGTAGCCGCCTTCGCGCTTGCGCATGACGCGGTCCTTGTCGTCACCGAAACTGGTGGTGCGCAGCCACAGCGCATCGTCCTGCTCGTAGGTATGGCCGCTGGCGATCAGGCTCTTCACAGTTGCCTCGACCTTGCCCTCGGTATACAGCGCCGACTCCAGCGAATAGACATCGAAATGCACATCGAAGGCCCGCAGATCCAGGTCCTGCTCGCGGCGCAGGTAGGCCACGGCGAATGCACGGATGGCCGCGGCATCGTCCGCGTCGCCGGCACCGATGACATGCTTGTCCTCGGCGTCTATTTTTTCCTTCGCCATGTAGGCCTTGGCGACATCGGTGATATAGTCGCCGCGGTAGCCGTCTTCCGGCCAAGCCGGGTCGTCCGGTGTCAGCCCCTTGGCGCGGCACTGCACGGAGCGGGTCAAATTGTCGATCTGCGCGCCAGCGTCGTTGTAATAGAACTCGCGTGTCACCTGCCAGCCGGTGGCCTCCAGCAACCGGCACAGGCAGTCGCCCACTGCCGCGCCACGCCCGTGGCCGACGTGCAGCGGGCCGGTGGGGTTGGCGGAGACGAATTCCACCTGCAGCTTGCGTCCTTGCCCGGTATTGTTGCGTCCCCAGGCGGCGTGGCCGAGAATCTCGCGCACCACGCCAGCCTTGGCTGCCGGATTCAGGAAGAAATTGATGAAGCCGGCGCCGGCGATCTCGGTTCTGGCGACGTAGGGCGAAGCCGGCAAGGCAGTGATCAGGCTCTGCGCAATGGCGCGCGGGTTCTGCTTCAGCGTGCGCGCCAGCGTCATCGCCAGGTTGGTGGCAAAATCGCCGTGCTCGGCGGATTTTGGACGTTCCAATACGACGGACAGGTCAGCCAGTTCCGGCGTCACGGCTTTTGCTGCCTGTGCCAGTAATTCGGTAAGATGTGCTTTCAAGGCAATTCTAACGACGGGGAAAAGGCGTTATTTTAGCGGTTTCCCGACAATAACGCTTTCCTAATAAATACGATGACAATCCTTCGCGTCGCCCTCGATGTCCCGCTCGCTAGGCTGTTCGACTACCTGGACACCGGCAGTGGCGTGCAGGTTGGTCAGCGTGTATTGGTGCCGTTCGGGCGACGGCGAGCGGTTGGCATCGTGCTGGAACGTGCCGCCTCGTCCGACATGGCCACGGATAAGCTCAAGCCGATAGTACGCGCCTTTGTGGAGGAGCCGCCGCTACCGCTGGCAACACTCAAGCTGCTCAAATTCTGCTCCGAATATTACCACTACCCACTCGGACAAACGATCCTCAATGCCTTGCCGTCCCGCTTGCGCGAGGGCGAGCCTGCTTGCCTGCCGCGCCGCACTGGCTATCGGCTGACAGCAGCCGGCATCGAAGCCGGAGAGCGCGCTATCCCGGGCCGGGCCGTCCTGCAGAAAAAACTCTATCTGGCGCTGCAAGCATCAGGCACCCTGGATGCCGCGGCAATGGCAGCCATCGCCGGCGGCTGGCGCCCCGCGCTGCGACAATTATTGGATCAGGGCTGGGTCGAGGCGGTTGAAATCGAAGCCGTGCTGCCAGACCAGATAGCAATGACAGCCACGGCTCCTAAGCTGAACACCGACCAGCAGGCGGCGCTGGAGGCCATCCAGGCCGCCGGTCCCGATTTCGGCGTCTGGCTGCTGCATGGCATCACCGGCAGCGGCAAGACCGAGGTTTACATGCACCTGTTGCAGGCGATGCTGGCTGGCCCCGGCCGACAGGCGCTGGTGCTGGTGCCGGAGATCAACCTCACGCCGCAACTGGAAGCACGTTTCCGCGCCCGCTTCCCGCACCACCCCATTGTCATGCTGCACAGTCAGATGAACGAGCGCGAGCGCCTGCATGGCTGGCTGCGTGCGCAGAGCGGCGAGGCGCGTATCGTTATCGGTACGCGGCTGTCCGTATTTACACCCATGCAGCAACTGGCGGTGATTGTCGTGGACGAGGAGCACGACGCCTCCTACAAGCAGCAGGACGGCATGCGCTACTCGGCGCGCGATGTGGCGATCATGCGCGGCAAGATGGTCAATGTGCCGGTGTTGCTCGGCTCCGCCACGCCTAGCCTGGAAAGCTGGCACAACGCCCAAGCCGGCCGCTACCGGCTGCTCACGCTCAGGGAACGCGCCGTCAGCGCCGCCGCCCTGCCGCAAATCCATTGCATTGATACCCGCCCTAACCCGCCGCAGGACGGCATCTCGACCGCCTTGATCGGCGCGCTCAAACTAAGGCTGGAGCGCGGCGAGCAAAGCCTGCTGTTCATCAACCGGCGCGGCTATTCGCCGGTGTTGCTGTGCAGCGCCTGCGCCTGGGTGGCGCCCTGCAGCCGCTGCACGGCGCGGCTGGTGGTGCACCTGCGGCAACGCAGGCTGCGCTGCCACCACTGTGGTCACGAGCAACGCCTGCCGCCGCAATGTCCGAACTGCGGCAACCCCGATTTGCACCCTACCGGCCATGGCACCCAGCGTCTGGAAGATGTGCTGGCTGGCCTGTTTCCGTCAGCCCGCATCCTGCGCGTCGATCGCGACAGCATGCGGCGCAAGCACGCCATCAGGGAAATGACGGCGCAGGTACACGCCAACGAAGTCGATATCCTGGTCGGCACGCAGATGCTGGCCAAGGGCCACGATTTCCCCAACCTGACGCTGGTCGGTGTGGTGGATACCGACAGCGCCCTGTTCAGTCCGGATTTCCGCGCTGCCGAGCGCCTGTTTGCACAATTGATGCAGGTGGCAGGCCGTGCCGGCCGCGCCAAAAAACCGGGCGAAGTGCTGATCCAGACCAACTTTCCCGATCACGTGCTGTTCCAGGCGTTGCAACGCCACGACTTCGCCGAGTTTGCCAGCGGCTTGCTGGAAGAACGACGTCTCGCGCATTTTCCGCCTTACTGCCACGAAGCGCTGCTGCGCGCCGAAGCGACCACCTACGAGCCGGTGCGCCAGTTCATGGCCAAGGCCAGGGAGGCTGCCAGTCCACTGGCACAAAAGGTCACGGTGTACGAGCCGGTGCGCCCGCAGATGGAACGCCTCAAGGGGATGGAGCGCGAGCAATTGCTGATCCAGGCAGACTCGCGCCAGGCGCTGCAGCAGTTCCTGCAAGCCTGGGTCGCCCTGCTGCGCGAGATGCCGCAGGGCGCCAAGGTCAGGTGGTCGGTGGACGCCGATCCGCTGGAATATTAAGCGGCGTGGTACTGCCGGCTGAGGCGATGCACCGCCGCAATCATGGCGCCGGCATTCTCCGGCGGCGTGAACTGCGTGATGCCGTGGCCGAGGTTGAACACGTGGCCATTGCCGTGGCCGTAGCTGGCCAGGATGGTCGCGACTTCGCGTTCGATGGCTTGTGGCGCGGAGAGCAGGATGGCAGGGTCGAGATTGCCTTGCAGGGCAACCTTGTCGCCGACACGCTTTCTGGCTTCGCTAATTTCGATGGTCCAGTCCAGTCCCAACGCATCCGCGCCGA
>DAOMFG010000064.1:0-7995 GCA_035429685.1 Methylophilaceae bacterium
GACCCGGCCGGGAAGACGGCCAGGGAATATGCCTGGCTGCTGCCTCACGTGCACAACCTGTATGCCCTGTACCAGGCGCTGGCCAAGTCGCGCGAGCAGCGCGGGGCGATCGAGTTCGAAACTATCGAAACGCTGATGATGTTCAATGAC
The DNA here is from genome assembly GCA_035429685.1 of Methylophilaceae bacterium. GTDB lineage: Bacteria > Pseudomonadota > Gammaproteobacteria > Burkholderiales > Methylophilaceae > DAOMFG01. Next base: position 151 of record DAOMFG010000064.1, read on the forward strand.
CAGGGCAAGATCGACCGCATCGTGCCATCCACGCGCAATGATGCCCACCGCCTGATCGAGGAGTGCATGCTGGCGGCCAACGTCTGCGCTTCGGATTTCCTCAAGGAACATCATCACCCGGCGCTGTACCGCATCCACGAAGGCCCGACCCTGGAAAAGCTGGAGAAGCTGCGCGGTTTCATGGCAGAGTTCGGCTTCGTGCTGGGCGGCGGCGATGCGCCGCACGCCAAGGATTACGGCAAGTTGCTGGCGCGCATCAAGGGCCGTCCCGACGAGCAGCTGCTGCAGACCGTGCTGCTGCGCTCCATGCAGCAGGCGGTGTACAGCCCGGACAACGTCGGCCACTTTGGCCTGGCCTACGAGCATTACACCCACTTCACCTCGCCGATCCGGCGCTACCCCGACTTGCTGATCCACCGCGCCATCAAGGCGGTGCTGGAAGGCAAGAAATACAAGGCCGGCGACTGGAGCAACCTGGGCATGCACTGTTCGTTGACCGAACGCCGTGCCGACGACGCCACGCGCGACGTGGAAACCTGGCTCAAGTGCTTCTACATGCAGGACAAGGTGGGCGAGACCTTCAACGGCACCGTCGCCGGCGTCACCGGCTTCGGCCTGTTCGTCGCGCTGGACGAGGTCTATGTGGAGGGCCTGCTGCACGTCACCGAACTGGGCAACGACTACTTCCATTTCGACAACATGCGCCACGAAATGATAGGCGAGCGCACCGGCACGCGTTTCCGCCTGGGTGATCGATTAAGGGTCAAGGTGGCGCGCGTGGACATGGAAACCAGCAAGATCGACTTCGTGCTGGCGCAGGAAGACGAAGCAGAGCAGAAAACCGCGCCGAAGAACGGCGGCAAGAAGGGTGGCAAGAAGAAATGAGTGTTTCGAGAATCGTGTTCGGTTTCCACGCGGTATTGAGCCGCATCCGGCAGAACCCGGCCAGCGTGCAGGAAATCTGCGTGGACAAGACGCGCAAGGACGCCCGCATGCAGGACCTGCTGCAACTGGCGGAGCAGAAGGGCGTGCGCGTGATGCAGATGGAGAAGGAACGCCTCGACGGCCTCGCCGCCAACGGTCGTCACCAGGGCGTGCTGGCGCGGGTGGCGGATACGCCGCTGCCCTATCAGGACATCCACGACATTCTGGAATCCGACCTCGCCGAGCCGCCGTTTCTGCTGGTGCTGGACGGGGTGGAAGACCCGCACAACCTGGGCGCCTGCCTGCGCGTGGCTGACGCCATGGGTGTGCACGCGGTGATCGCCCCCAAGGATCGCGCAGCCGGCCTCAACGCCACGGTGCGCAAGGTGGCCTGCGGCGCGGCGGAAACCGTGCCGTTCATCGCCGTCACCAACCTGGCGCGCACCCTGCGCGAACTGAAGGAGGCCGGCGTGTGGCTGGTCGGCGCGGTGGCCGAGGCCGAGCAGGATTTGTTCTCCGCCACCTTCAAAGGCCCGCTGGCCATGGTGCTGGGCGCCGAAGGCACCGGCCTGCGCCGCCTCACTGCCGAAACCTGCGACCAGCTGGTCAGCATCCCGATGTTCGGCATGGTGGAAAGCCTGAATGTTTCCGTTGCCAGCGGCATCTGCCTGTACGAAGCGCGGCGCCAGCGGCATACCGGTTGAATAACCGCGCCCGCTATGGCACGATGTTTCTACTGCGATCAACTTCGAGGGACGGCAACATGGCGCTGAAAATTGATGCGAAAAAGGTGGCGTTGGCACTCTTGCTGAGTTGCGCCGGACTGCTGCAAGCTGCGATGGCCGCCGAAGCGCAGCAGGTCCTGGCTTCCGATCCAGAAGCCGGCGAGGGTCCGGTCGCCACGCCCGCACCCAAACACGCTTCAGCCAGGCCCCACCGCAAGGCGCGCAGTCACCTCACGTCGCGGTCTCGCCTCGATGCGCGCGAGTGTCTGGACCAGGAATCGGATAAGGCCATCATCAGCTGCGCCGAGCGCTTCCGCTAGGCGCACGCCTCTGGGGCGCTACCTCTGCGCCGCCATGAATTGATCGAAGCTGGCAGCGGCCGCAATGCCGTGTTCGCGACAGTAGCCTTGCCAGTCCGCCATGTCCGTCCATTCGCTCATGAACACGAAGTCCAGCCCGGCACGCGCCGCCGCTTGGTGGTCGTAGCGGCTGTCGCCGAAGAACAGGCCGGGCTTGCGCAGATTGCCGCCAGCCAGTTCGCGCGCAAGGATATCGTCCTTGTTGCTGGGGCTGCCGAAAATGCCGCCGTCGAACCAGGCGGCGATGCCGCGCTGGGCGAAGACATGCCGCAGTTCCTGCTGGTCCGCGCCCGACACCAGAATCCAGTTGGCATGCGGCGTGGCCTCGCGCAAATCCTGCAGCCCCGGTGCGATCTCGCATTGCAGCAGACCGATGGTGGCCTCGGTGGTGAAGGCGTGCAGCAGTGCCTGCATCGCTTCATCCGTCACCGGTACGCCCACCATGTCGCGCAGCAGCACCTCGAACTTCACGTAGCGCGACACCCCGCCGTGCAGGATATGGTATTCGCGCAGCGCCGCCGCGTGCCTGTCACCGTAAGGTAGGGCGCAGTTGTAGAAAGCCTGCGCCCTGACCTTGTTGGAGTCGAGAATCACGCCGTCGCAGTCGAACACCAGCGTGCGGTATTGATTTACCTGGCGCATGCGAACGCCTCCCCGCTGGACAGAAAGGCGCCGCCGGCAACATGGTGGATGGTACGCAGCTCGTCGTGCCCGTCGAAATGCCAGCGCCCGTTCGAGAACACGCGCTCGTCGGCCTGCGCGGCCACCACTTCGGCCAGAAACAGGTCATAGGCCTGCTGGATGTGCGGCTCGGGGATTACCCGGCATTCCAGCCAGGCCACGCAGCCCTGCACCAGCGGCGCGTCGATATTCGTCGCGGCGAAAGTCGGCACGCCGAACGCCGCGAACTTGTCGCCGGATTGTTTTCCGGCCAGCTCCCGCCCGGAGCCTGAGCCCACCTGCACCACCATATCGGCCTGCGCGCGGCACGGCACGTTGATGGCGAAGCTGCCGGAAGCATCGATCAATTCTCTGGTGTAGGTCTTCTTGTCGATGACGATGGCAACCCTGGGCGGGTCGAAATCCAGCGGCATGATCCACGCCGCCGCCATCACGTTGCGGCGATCTCCGTGAGCCGAGGTCACGAGAACGGTAGGGCCATGGTTGAGCAGGCGGTAGGCCTGCGCCAAAGGCACGTTATTCATAGCCGGCTTCCCGCTGATGCCGTACGGCCAACACCATCGCTTCATCCAGTGCCTCGTTAAAACGGTATAGCGCAATATAGCCTGTTGCGCCACGTGAGATTACCAGTTCCCGCAAACCCTGTTCAGCCGGGCGACCTACGAGGGGGTGCCGGGTCAGGATGTTCAGAGCGGATTCGATCAGGTCGTAAGTCTGCATGGCTGCAGCGGGATCGTTCTGCTGCAGAAAATCCACCACACGCTCCAGGTCGGCCAGCGCGCGCGCTGTATAGACCAGACGCGGCATCAGCGGCGAATGGTCTGGGGTCGGGCAGGTTTGCCGCCGGCCGCACGCTCGCGCAGGTAGCGATGCACGTCTTCGGCCGCATACACCTCACCGGATTGCAGCGCTTCCTGCTCAGCAGCCAAGGCTTCGGCGACAAAGGCGGTGCGTTTCTCCGCCAGTGCCGCTTGCGTTTCCAGCGCGGCAACCATCCACGCATGCGCCGTCTTGCCTTCGGCCTGAGCCAATGGCGCGATGCGGGATTTCAGGGTGTCAGGGAGTTTGAGTGTGGTGGTGGCAGGCATGGTGGGTATCCAGTGTCGTTAAGTGACACCAAGGTAACACCGCGTTTAAATAGCGTCAACGGGGGTGCTGTCAGGGTTTCCGAAATGGCGATTTGCGCCGCAGGGTATCCGCCGTGAATCACGGCGCTGTGCCTAATGACCAAACCATGACCCCGGCTTCTCGCTCCAGATTTTGCTGCCGTCCGGCCTCGTAGTCGGGGCACATGAAGAAAACGTACTTCAGCTGCGCGTTGGTTTTGCTGACCTTCGCGCGGTCTTTTGCAAGTTTCTTATTGTTCGACGTGTTGACGGCTGCAAAAACTTCTGCCGCCAAGGTTCCATTTTCAGACTCGATATCAGAACCCGGTGAAGTGCCCAGGTTTACTGTGAAGGGTGCGTGTTGTGGATGGAGTTCTAGCAGCAACTGAACGGCTTTCGCTGAAGCGAGGTAAGTGAAAGTCTGATTGACCTGCTCGATAAGATTGAGAGGTGAGCCAAAATCCAACGGATTGCATCCCATCGGCGAGAACTTTATTGACCAAAGTGCTTGAAGCCCGTCATTTTCAGCGGCGATTCTTGCGAGTTGAGTGCGCGCGTATTCCGTTGACCGGGCAATAGTAGCTACCAACTCATCAACTTCATTCTGATTACGAATGGTGCGAATTTTCATAATACCCAACGAGTGACAGATGTCACTTCTGCCACGCATCCCTTAATGTTACCGTTCGGTTGAACACCGGCTTGCCGGGTTGGCTGTCCCTGCGGTCGGCCACAAAATAGCCGTGGCGCTCGAACTGGAAGCGGTCTTCCGGTTGGGCTTCCTTCAGTGCCGGCTCCAGCTGGGCGGTGATGGTCCTCACCGAATCCGGGTTGAGGTCGTCGAGGTAGTTGCGATCATTTGAACCAGGATTCGCCTCCTTGAACAGGCGGTCGTACAGGCGCACTTCGGCGGCGTAAGCGTGTTGTGCGGAAACCCAGTGGATGTTGCCCTTGACCTTGATGCTGTCCGCGCCCGGGGTGCCGGATTTGGTGTCAGGCAGGTAGGTGCAATGCACGGTGGTGACGTTGCCGGCGGCGTCCTTGTCGCAGCCGGTGCATTCGACCACGTAGCCGTAGCGCAGCCTGACTTTATTACCCGGATACAGGCGGAAGTAGCCCTTGGCGGGCTCTTCCATGAAGTCTTCGCGCTCGATCCATAGTTCTCTGGACAGCGGTACCACGCGCTTGCTGAGTTCCGGCTTTTGCGGGTGGTTGGGGGCGTGGCAGTCCTCGGAATGGCTTTCCGGATAGTTGTCGATGACCAGCTTGACCGGATCGAGCACGGCGATGCGGCGCTCGGCGGATGCGTTGAGCGTCTCGCGCATGCAGTCTTCGAGGATGGTGTATTCGATCCAGGAGTCGGCCTTGGACACGCCAATGCGCTCGGCGAACAGGCGGAAACCTTCCGGCGTATAGCCGCGACGGCGGGCACCGGCCAGCGTCGGCAGGCGCGGGTCATCCCAGCCGTTCACATACTTGTCCTGCACCAGTTCGATCAGTCGGCGCTTGGACAGCACGACGTAGGTCAGATTGAGGCGGGCGAATTCATACTGCCTGGGCAACGGATGCGCGAGCAGGCCGACGTCGGCCAGCTTCTCCAGCACCCAGTCGTAGAACGGACGCTGGTCTTCGAACTCCAGCGTACAGATGGAATGGGTAACACCTTCTACCGCGTCTTCCAGCGGGTGGGCGTAGGTGTACATCGGGTAGATGCACCACTTGTCGCCGGTGTTGTGGTGGGTGGCGCGCTTGATGCGGTAAATGGCCGGGTCGCGCAGGTTGATGTTGGGCGAGGCCATGTCGATCCTGGCGCGCAACACCATGCTGCCGTCGGCATGCTTGCCGTCGCGCATCTCGCGGAATAACCTGAGGTTTTCTTCAATGCTGCGGTCGCGCCATGGGGAGTTCTTGCCCGGCTCGGTGAGCGTGCCCCGGTTGGCGCGCATCTCGTCGGCGGTCTGCTGGTCGACATAGGCGAGGCCGGCTTCGATCAGCGCCTCGGCGGCGCGATACATGAAGTCGAAGTAGTTGCTGGCGTAATACAGGTGCGAGTGGCCGTATTTCTCCCAGCCGAAGCCCAGCCAATGGACCATCTCGGTGATGCTGTCGACGTATTCCTGTTCTTCCTTCTCCGGGTTGGTGTCGTCGAAGCGCATGTGGCAAACGCCGTCGTAGTCGCGTGCCAGGCCGAAGTTGAGGCAGATGCTCTTGGCGTGGCCGATGTGCAGGTAGCCATTGGGCTCGGGTGGGAATCGCGTGCGGATCCTGGCTGGGTCGGGCTGGCCGGCGGCCTGGTGCGCGGCATCGCCGGGGCTTCCGGCCCAGCGGCGGCTGGCATAGGTGCCGGCGGCCAGGTCGCGGTCAATAATGCCGCGCAAAAAATTGGAAGCGGGAGCGGGGGTGTTTTTTTCGTCGGACATGGTCGATTGCAATGGATTGATTTGCCGCCATTTTACACTGTGGCGAGGCGGGTATAATTGCCTGTACATGAATTCGCTCACATTTCCCATCCTGCGCCTGCTGGCGGACGGCCAGTTCCATTCTGGGGAGGCCATTGCACGCCACTTCGGCGTGACGCGGGCGACGGTGTGGAACGCCTTGCAGGATGTCGAGGTGCTGGGCGTCAAACTTTTTTCCGTCCGCGGCAAGGGCTACCGCCTGCCGCAACCTGTGCGCTTCCTGGAGCAGGACAAGGTGATGGCGGCGCTGGGCGGCGCAGCTGGCAAATTCACGCTGGAACTCCACGACCGCATCGACTCCACCAATAGCTATCTGATGCAGCTGGCAGCTGGCGGACATCCTCACGGTGCATGCGTGGCGGCGGAATTGCAGACCAGCGGTCGCGGCCGTCGCGGCCGCGCCTGGCAGGCAGGTCTGGGCAACAGTCTGACGTTCTCCGTGCTGTGGCGCTTCGATTGCGGCGCCGGCGCGCTTTCCGGGCTCAGCCTGGCCGTTGGGGTGGCGCTGATGCGCGCCTTGCGAGAACTGGGCGTCACGGGGGCCGGGCTGAAATGGCCTAACGATGTACTGCACGATAAACAGAAACTGGCCGGCATCCTGATCGAGCTGCAGGGTGACATGGATGGTCCCACCGCGGCGGTGATCGGCATTGGCCTCAACCTGCGCCTGCCGGAAACTTTACGAAAAAACATCGACCAGCCTGCCACCGATTTGCAATCCATCCTCGGCCAGCCACCGGATTCCGCGCAAGGGCTGGGCACCATGCTGCGCCACCTGGCCGTTACGCTGGAACAGTTCGACCACGAAGGCTTCGAGGCGCTGCGCGAGGAATGGATAGCCCACCATGCCTTCGATGGACAGTACGTGCGCATCCATATGCCGGATGGGCGACAAATCGACGGTGTGGCGGAAGGCATCGCTGCCGACGGTGCGTTGCTGCTGCGCACGGAACACGGCACACAGCGTTTTGCCGCCGGCGAAGTCAGTTTGCGGAGCGCGGCATGATCCTCGCAATCGATGCCGGCAACACCCGCACCAAGTGGGGTGTGTTCGACGCTGCCGGAGAGAGGGTGGCGCAGGGCGTGCTGGAAAATACGCAACTCGACTCGTTGGCGCAGAAAAACGCGGCCTGGGCCGGGTGTTGCCGAGCGGTGGTGTCCAACGTCGCGGGGGTGGCGGTGGAACGGCAGTTGCGCAGCTTGCTCGATGGGTTTCAATTGCCGGCACTGTGGGTCAAGGCCGAAGCGGCTGGCTGTGGCGTCACCAACGGCTATACGCACCCCGGGCAACTCGGCCCGGATCGCTGGGCGGCGCTGCTGGCAGCCTGGAACCGTTACCGCGAACCCTGTGTGGTGGCGACGGCAGGAACTGCGCTGACGGTAGATGCCCTGTCGGCAAAGGTCGACTTTCTGGCCGGCTTGATTGTTCCCGGCTTGCACATGATGCAGGCTGCGCTGGCGGCAGGCACGGCGGCGTTGCCACTGGCGGAGGGCAATTTGTGCGAATATCCGACCGGCACCGCCGCCGCCATTTATTCCGGCGGCATCAATGCCATGGCCGGGGCGGTGGAGCGCATGCGTGCCCGGCTGG
>DAOMFG010000065.1:0-7909 GCA_035429685.1 Methylophilaceae bacterium
GATGGCAGGCGCACAGCGGTATGGGCACGATGCAGCTTGGGCATGCGCTGAAATGTCAGGGGGAGCGCCGCCCCCGGCACAATTGCACAACCTGAATCGCGGCGAGGCGCCGCTCCCGCAGCCTCCATCGCATAAGGATCGGGATGCGGATGCACCGCTCCCGGCGTATCCATGTCCGAGGAATCCATTTCCACCCAGCCTTCGGGGATGCTTTTACGCAGGAAAGCCGTACCGCGCAGATCGGTAATGTTGGCGACCGGCTCACCCTTGGCCAGCCGGTGGGTCAAATCCACCAGGGCACGCTCGGCGTTGCCGTAGAGCAGGATGTCGGCCTTGGAGTCCACCAGCACCGAGCGCCGCACCTTGTCCGACCAGTAGTCGAAATGGGCAATGCGGCGCAGGCTGGCTTCGATGCTGCCGATCACCAGCGTGGCATCGGGATAGGCTTCGCGGCAGCGCTGCGAGTACACCAGCACGGCACGGTCAGGCCGCTTGCCCGCGACCCCTTCCGGCGTGTAGGCGTCATCGGAGCGTATCTTGCGGTCGGCGGTGTAGCGGTTGACCAGCGAATCCATGTTGCCCGCCGTCACGCCGAAATACAGGTTGGGCTTGCCCAGCGCCTTGAACGGCTCTGCCGACTGCCAGTCCGGCTGGGCAATGATGCCGACGCGGAAACCCTGCGCCTCCAGCAGCCGCCCCACCAGCGCCATGCCGAAGCTGGGATGATCGATGTAGGCGTCGCCGGTGACCAGGATCACGTCGCACGCATCCCAGCCGAGCGCCTCCATCTCGGCGCGCGACATCGGCAGGAATGGAGCCGTGCCGAAGCGCTTGGCCCAGTAGGGACGGTAGGAGTTGAGTGCCAGCGGAGTTTGCATAGGTGCGTGATTTTACAGGAAATATCCCCTGACCGCCTGCTAAACTTCCCACGCCACCGTGCCTGGCGGATGCTTGTACCAACCGGGATTGCGGTAGTCGTCGTGGCTCAACCCTTCACGCACCATCAACAGCGTGACCATGCCGCCCATTTCCAGCGGGCCGAACGGCCCCTCGCCCGCCATCATCGGCAGAGTGTTCTCCGGCAGCGGCATCTGCATTTCCTGCATCTCTGCCATGCCGGTCTCGCCCATCGCCATGTAGCCATCCACCAGTTTGCCGATCTTGCCGGCGATGCCGTCCTGGCCCACCCCCAGCATGTTGGGCACGGCATGCCCCATCGGGCCCATGGCGTGGTGCAGCTTGTGGCAGTGCAGCGCCCAGTCGCCCGGCTCGTCCGCCACGAATTCAAACGCCCGCATCGCGCCCACCGGCAGGTTGACCGTGATCTCGGGGAACTGCGCACTCTTCGGCAGCCAGCCGCCGTCGGTACCGGTCACCTGCACGTCGTAGCCGTGCAGGTGGATGGGATGGTCGTGCATGCTGAGATTACCGATGCGGATGCGCACGCGGTCGCCTTTGCGCACCACTAATGGATCGATGGCCGGGAACACGCGGCTGTTGAACGTCCACAGATTGAACTCGGTCATGGTGGCAGATTTCGGCGTGTAGGTGCCGGGGTCGATGTCCCAGGCGTGCAGCAGGAAGGCAAAATCGCGGTCCACCGGCCGTTCCCTGGGGTTCTTCGGGTGCACGATGAACAGACCCATCATGCCCATCGCCACTTGCAGCATGTCGTCCGAATGCGGGTGGTACATGAAGGTGCCGCTGCGTTTGAGCAGAAACTCGTAGACGAAGGTCTTGCCCGGCGGGATGTGCGGCTGCGTCAGCCCACCCACACCGTCCATGCCGTTAGGCAGGCGGATGCCGTGCCAGTGGATGGAGGTATGCTCCGGCAGCCTGTTGGTGACGTAGATGCGCACGCGGTCGCCCTCCACCGCTTCGAGCGTCGGGCCCGGCGTGCTGCCGTTATAGCCCCAGCAGTTCACCGTCATGCCGGGCGCGAACTCGCGCTTGACCGGCTCTGCCACCAGATGGAACTCCTTGACACCGCCAACCAGGCGCGGCGGCAGTGTCCAGCCGTTAAGCGTAACGACGGGTTGATAAGCCTTGCCGCCGGCCAGCCACAACGGCGACTCGGTTGCGGGGTCGCTGCGGCTGACGATATCCGGCGCGGCGGCCGCGCGCTCGGCAAAAGCGGCGCCGATCAAGGCGGCTCCCCCGGCGATAAATTGTCTGCGTGTCGTCATTTTTTATATCCTTCCTGCCCGGCCATTGCAGCGGATTCCGGCGGCAACTTGCCGCCCACCGCCATCTGCAAATCCGCCAATGCCGTCCAGTAATCGCGCACGGCAGTGATCTGGACTTGGGCTGCGTTCACCTGATCTCGGGCGGCAGCCAGCAGCTCGTAGACGCCGATCAGCATGCCGTTGTACTGCAGAGCGCTTTGCTCCACGATACGGCGGCGCAGCGGCGAGAGTACCTCGCGCGCTTCGGTCGCCGTCTGCCAGGCCGTGGCCAGGCGCTGCTGCGCCTCGCGAATCTCCGAACGCGCGACCACCACGCTGTCGTACAACCGCATCTCGCTCTGCCGGTACTGCGCTTCCTGTTTCGAAATCCGCGCCTGCCCCTGGTCGAAAATCGGCAATTCGATTCTCAAGGTCGGGCCGGTGATGCGCTTCTCACCGACGTTGGTTTCGGTTTCCACGCCGAGGTCGAGCACGTTGATGAAGCGCGTGCTGCGCGTCAGCCCGAGCGCGGTGGAAAATGCCTCCGCCTCTTTCTGCACCATCTGCAGGTCCAGCCTCTGCCGCAGCCCGTAGTTTTCCAGATCGTCAAACCTTGGCTGTTCGGCGGGCAGTCCCGGCATGCGTGGCGGGAGTGTCCAGGCGGCATGCTGGTTGCCCAGCCCCATCAGGCGGTTGAGGCGTTCGCGCACGGCATTGGCAGTTTCGGCGGCGCGGAGTTGCGCCGTGCGCGTTTCGGCGGCGAACGCCTGCCGCAGCAGCAGGTCGCGCTCGCTGATGTTGCCGGCCTTGCGCTGGCGCGCAGCCAGGTCGGCTTCCACTTGCGCCAGCTCGTTTACCTGACCCAGCAGGCCGGTGGTTTGTACGGCCGCCAGCGCCTCGGCCCAGGCCTTGCGCGTTTCCGCTGCGTGGCGCAGCACCGCTTGCGTCACGCGCAGCCTGGTGTGCTTGAAGCGCACATTCTCGATGCGCTGCCGGGGCGCGGCCAGCAGCAGGCCAAGAAAATCCAGCTCCACGCCCCAAGTGGTCTTGCCCGGCCCGCCGCCGTCCAGATGACTCCAGCCGAAGGTCGGGTTCTTCAGCAGGCCAGCCTGGACGACATCGGCCTGCATTACGCCCAGTTCCTCGTATTCCGCCTGGAGCGCACGGCTGTTGAGCAGCGCCACCTGCACCGCACTATCGGCGGAGAGCGGCTGTGCCAGCAGCAGCTGCACGCGCGCGTCAGCCTCGGCATCCTCCGCGCCGCCGCGGCGCCATTCGACCGACTGGTCGAGGCGCTCGGCAACGCCGTGCCGGACGTCCGTAAAGCCGGCATCCCCGGGCACACTGGCACATCCGGCCAGTAGTGCCGTCAATAAAATCAGGTCAATTCGCATGAAAACTCCCAATGCACATGGCCGCCATCCCGCAAGGGTGGCGCTAAACCCGGCTAATGCCGGGCGTTCCGGAAAGGGATCAGGTGGAAATGGGAGGCCGCAACGGCAGGATGCCGATGGGCGAGAGGTAGTGCGCTTGTGGCGCCACAGCAACAATGGACGCCGTCAGGGGAATAACCGGTGTGATTGCCGCTGCCAACCCCGGCAGGCAGGCCGGGCAGCAATGGCAATCCGCTACAGCGTGGGGTTTGACGTGATCATGGCTGTCTCCGCCACCCATATCATGGCAATGCGTCGCCGGCGCATCCTGCACCGGGGCGACGCCGATGCCCATGGAAGCCGCCTGCACCGTGCCGATGCAGAACAGGACCAGCGACAAGGCTATGAAAAAGCGATGGAAACGCATAAGCTCATTGAAACACAACATAAATTCCGGAGCAAGCCTGCCTTGCACTCTACCAATGGGCGCAGTACGCTAGATTCCATGTCGTCATCTCCCACCTCCATTCGCCTTGCGATCGAAGGCATGCGCTGCGCCGGCTGCGTTTCTGCCGTGGAAAGAGCCTTGCGTGCTGTGCCAGGGGTGGTGGAAGCCAGCGTCAATTTCGCTGACCACACGGCTGAAGTGAGCGGTCAGGCGGAGGTCATAGCGCTCACCACAGCGGTTGCGGCGGCGGGCTACCAGGCCAGCGAGATGGTGGACGAGGAAGCCGCCGAACGCGAAAAAGAGGTAGCAGAAGCGGCGCGCTACCGCACCCTGCTGCACAAATCGTGGTTCGCACTGGGCGTTGCCGTGCCCGCCTTGCTGTTCGGCTTCCCGGCCATGCTGGGCCCAATGACATCAGAAAACACCATGCCGCACTGGCTGATGGCCTGGGGTTCGCTGGCGCTCGCGCTACTGACGCTGGCGGTGATGGTGGTCTCCGGTGGGCAGTTCTTCCGCGGCTTCTGGAATTCGCTGCGCCACCGCCACGCCAACATGGATACGCTGATCGCGCTCGGCACCGGCGCGGCGTGGGGCTATTCGCTGGCGGTGACGCTGGCGCCAGAGTGGTTCCCCGGCGGTACGGCGGAACCGTTCTGGGACGTGATTCCGGTCGTAATCGGGCTGGTGGTTCTGGGCCAAGCGCTGGAGATGCGAGCGCGTGGACGCACTTCGGCAGCAGTACAGCGGCTGATCGGCCTCAAGCCGAAAACGGCGCGCGTGGTGCGCGACGGCCAGGAAATCGACATCCCTCTGGCCGAGGTGCGCGTGGGCGACACCGTGCGTGCCAGGCCGGGTGAAAAGATCGCGGTGGACGGCGTGGTGGTGGACGGCCATTCCAGCGTGGACGAATCCATGCTGACCGGCGAGCCGCTGCCGCTGGAAAAGACCGCGGGCGACGAGATTACTGGCGGCACGCTCAACAAATCCGGCAGCCTGCTGTTCCGGGCAACAAGAGTAGGCAAGGAAACCGCGCTGGCCCGCATCGTCGAGGCGGTACGCCAGGCGCAAGGCGCCAAGCCCGCCATCGGCCGCCTGGCCGACCGCGTCGCCGGGGTATTCGTCCCGGCAGTGCTGGTGGTCGCTGTATTGGCATTTTTTCTCTGGTTCAATGTCGGCCCGGAACCGCACCTCAACTACGCTTTTGTGGTTGCGGTGGCGGTGCTGGTCATCGCCTGCCCCTGTGCACTGGGACTGGCGACGCCGATGGCGGTGATGGTAGGCGTGGGCAAGGCGGCGGAATACGGCATTCTGATCCGCAACGGCGACGCCCTGCAGCAGGCCGGGCGGCTGACCGCGGTGGTGCTGGACAAGACCGGCACCGTGACCCAAGGCAAGCCCGCGGTCACGCAAGTCATCGCCGCGCCGGGCTGGGAAGAAATCCGGGTGCTGCATCTGGCCGCCAGCCTGGAAGCGGCTTCCGAGCATCCGCTGGCAGAGGCGGTGGTAGCCGCGGCACGCAGCCGCGGGCTGGAGCTAGAGGCGGCGGCGAAGTTTCAGGCCGCCGCCGGACAGGGCGTGTGGGGGGAAGTCGGCGGACATGCACTGCTGCTCGGCAACCTGCGCTTCATTCAGAACTTCGGCATCGACTGCGAGGGGCTGCAGGATGAGGCTGCGAAGTTGACGGAACAGGCCGCGACGCCCATCTATGCGGCCGTGGATGGTCAGCTGGCCGGCTTGATCGCGATGGCCGACCCAGTCAAAACGGATTCCGCCGCTGCGGTGCAGGCGCTGCACCGGATGGGGCTGAAGGTCGTGCTGCTGACCGGCGACGGCCTGACCACGGCGCAAGCGGTGGCGCAACAGGTCGGGATAGACACCGTGTTCGCCGAGGTGCTGCCGCATGACAAGGCCGCCAGGATTGCCGATTTGCAGGCGCGAGGCGAAGTGGTGGCCATGGTGGGTGACGGCATCAACGACGCCATCGCGCTCTCCCGCGCCGAGGTGGGGTTCGCGATAGGCACGGGAACCGATGTTGCCATCGAAGCCGCGGACATCGCCCTGATGTCCGGCTCGCTGGCGGGGGTGCCAAACGCCATCGCCATCTCGCGCGCCACGCTGCGCAATATCCGGCAGAACCTGTTCGGCGCCTTCATCTACAACATCATCGGCATTCCGATCGCCGCCGGCGTGCTGTATCCCCTGTTCGGCCTGCTGCTCAACCCCATGATCGCCGGCGCGGCGATGGCGATGTCGTCCGTCACCGTGGTCAGCAACGCCGGGCGACTCAGAAACTTCAAGCCATGAGCGGCTATTACCACCTGCCTACCGGATTCGTCGCGGCGCTGGAAAACAGCGAGCCGTTTCCGCCGCTGGAACAGGCCCTGCGGGAACCCAACGGCCTGCTCGCCATCGGCGGCGACCTGACGCCACCAAGGCTGCTGGGCGCCTACCGGCAAGGCATCTTCCCCTGGTTCAACCCCGACAACCCCATCCTGTGGTGGAGTCCAGACCCGCGCATGGTGCTGTTGCCGGAAAATCTGAAGGTTTCCCGCTCGCTCGCCCGACGGCTGAAAAAGCACGATTACGAGATTCGCTTCGACACCGCTTTCCGCGAAGTCATGCAGGCTTGTGCCGCCTCACCGCGACCGGGCCAGGACGGTACCTGGATCGTGCCGGAAATGGTATATGCCTATTGCCAGCTGCACGAGTTGGGCCATGCGCACTCGGTCGAAACCTGGATGGATGGCGAACTCGCCGGTGGACTGTACGGCGTGGCCATCGGCCGCATGTTCTATGGCGAATCCATGTTCCACCAGAAAACCGATGCCTCCAAAATCGCTTTCGTACATCTGGTGCAGTTCCTGCGACGAGAGGGCTACGGCATGATCGACTGCCAGATGAAGACTGAGCATCTGGAACGCTTAGGCGCGCGGGAAATTCCACGCCAGAGATTCTCTGCCGTACTCGCCAAATTGGTAGACTACCCGCAAACTCCCGGAAAATGGCGCCATGACCCTGCCGAATGATCCCCACCTGCAGCACCTCCAGTTCTATGCCACCACGGCTTACCCGTGCGGCTATCTGGAGGGCAGGCAGGCGCGCTCGCTGATCGCGGCGCCGCACCACCTGATCGACGAGCGCGTTTACAGCGAGCTGATACGCCAGGGTTTCCGCCGCAGCGGCAAGTTCGCCTACCGGCCATACTGCGAACAGTGCCAAGCCTGCGTGCCGGTACGGCTGCCAGTCGCGGAATTCCGGCCCGGCCGCAGCCAGCGCCGCATCTGGCAGAGGCATGGCAATCTCACCACCCGCGTGCTGGAACTTGAATTCATACCGGCGCATTTTGCGCTCTACCGCGTCTACCAGCAGGCACGCCATGCGGGCGGCGGCATGGATGCCGACGGCGCCGAGCAGTACCGGAATTTTCTGGCGCAAAGCAACGTGAAAACGCTGCTGGTCGAATTTCGCGAAGACGAACAGTTGCGCATGGTGAGCGTGGTGGACTGCGTAGCTGACGGTCTGTCGGCAGTCTATACCTTCTACGATTGCAGTGACGCGGCAGCCTCCTATGGCACCTACAACGTGCTGTGGCTGGCTGACTGGTGCCGCCAGCTGGAACTGCCTTATCTCTATCTGGGTTACTGGATCGCGGAATCGCGCAAGATGGCCTACAAGAGCAACTTCCGTCCGCTGCAAGGACTGGTGCAGGGCGAATGGAAAACGTTGGAAAAAATATGCCGAGCCCACTGAACTTTCCAAAAATACCCTAGTCTTATGGGTGTCATCTCCATGAGCAACCGGCGTTTTGGCTGATATTTTTATTTCATGCCAAAACGCCGTTCTTGCTTTTATTCCACTGCATTTACAACTGTTTAACCATCCGCCTCAGCTCTGCATCCTCCCGTTTGGGCCGCAGCGTGATC
>DAOMFG010000066.1:0-7795 GCA_035429685.1 Methylophilaceae bacterium
CCTCCATGTAGGCCGTCGCCACCAGCACGCTCATCCCCGGCCGGCGGGCGCGGATATGGTCGATCAGTTCCCAGAACTGGCGGCGCGACAGCGGGTCGACGCCGGTGGTGGGCTCGTCCAGGATCAGCAGTTCCGGATCATGGATCAGCGCGCAGCACAGCCCCAGCTTCTGCTTCATGCCGCCGGAAAGCTGACCCGCGGGACGGTCGGCGAACGGCGCGAGGCCGGTGCTGGTAAGCAATTTCTGGATACGCCAGGCACGTTCCTGCTCCGGCTGGCCGAACAAACGGCCGAAGAAATCGACGTTCTCGAACACCGAGAGTGTGGCATAGAGGTTCTTGCCCAGCCCCTGCGGCATGTAGGCGATGCGCGGGCACACCGCATCGCGGTGGCGCAGGCTGTCCATACTGCCGCCCAGCACTTCTACTCTGCCGGTCTGGATTTCGCGTGCGCCGGACACCAGAGCCAGCAGGGTGGATTTGCCAACGCCGTCAGGACCGATGAAGCCGACCACGCAGCCGGCAGGAATCTCGAGATCAACGCCATCGAGGGCCGGCACCTTCCCGTAGCGATGCGTTACCCCCGACAGCCGCGCCACGGGGCCGTGCGCAGCGGTCATTGCGGCAGCTTCACCTGCAGGTTGGCTGGCCATTCGGCGGATGCATCCAGTTGAACGTAGGCCACGCCGGGCAGGCCGGTTTTCACCCGGGTTTTATACTGCTTGAGCAGTTCCGGGGCGATCCGCGCCTTGACGCGGAACACCAGCTTCTGGCGCTCGGTGGCGGTCTCGACGGTCTTGGGGGTGAACTGCGCCTCGCTGGCGACGAACGACACCCTGGTCGGGATCACATACTGCGGCGCGGCGTCCAGCACCAGCCGGGCCTCCGCCCCGATCGCCACCCGGCCCGCGACCGTTTCCGGGAGGAAAAACGTCATATAGACATCGCTCACGTCCAGCACGGTGAGCACCTTGCCGCCGACCGGCAGCACCTCGCCGGGTTCCGCCACGCGATATTGCACACGCCCGCCTTTAGGCGTTTTCAGGCTGGCATCCGCGATGTCGGCCTTGATCTTCTCAACTGCGGCGATCGCGGCATCGGTGGAAGAGCGGGTTTCGGCGATCTGGGACTTGGACGCTTCGATGGCGGATCGCGCCTCCGTCAATTGAGACTTCGCCGCTTCGATCGCAGCTTGCGCTTCTTCCACCTTCGACTTTGCCGCATTCAACGCCGCCCTAGCGCTCTGTAGTCTGGTGCGATCCGACTCCAGCCGTTGCTGCGTGATAAATCGCTTCTCGACCAGTTCTTCGGAACGCTTGACCTCGCTTTCGGCAAACGCGACCTCGCTCTCGCTCTGCGCCACCATGGCAAGCGCGGTCTCCTTGGCCTGCTTGCGCTGTGCAATCAGGGCGGCGGCGCTCTGCAGGGCTTCCTGGCGCTGGGATGTCGTTGCCGTGGCAGTGGCAGTGGCGCTTTGCGCCTGCTTTACTCTGGCCTCCATCTGGTGGAGGTCGGCTTCCATCGTTTGGGTGTCCATGCGGGCGACAACCTGCCCCGCTTCGACGAAATCGCCTTCGTGGAACAACACGTCCTGAATGCGGCCGGCGGTCTTGGTCGAAATATCGACTTCGGTCGCCTCGATTCGCCCGTTGCCGGCGACAAACTCCGCCGGCAACCCCGCCGGTTTGAGGCGCTGCCATAAATACAAGCTGGAAAGAACGATGATCACCACGCCAGCTATCAAAACCCCTCGGCGTAGAAGGCGGCTGCTCATGACTTGGTATTCCTTAGATTCCGTTGGTCCGAATGACCGGTGCATACGATAAATCCATAGTTTAATTCTACGCTGGCGCGGGTGGGAAGTCTTTTTCAGACGACCTCCGTTTAAAGTTACGAGATTTGCGGGTAAGCGAGGAGACTATCGCAAAACCGCGTGTTTCTGCTGCCGGGGTGGTTTAAAATGACTGACCTTCAAGCTGTCGGAGCCTCCCATGCCTAGATACCGTTCCCACACCACCACCCAGGGCCGCAACATGGCCGGCGCCCGTGCCCTGTGGCGCGCCACAGGGATGAAGGAGGAGGATTTCTCCAAGCCCATTATTGCCATCGCCAATTCCTTCACCCAGTTCGTGCCCGGCCACGTACACCTGAAGGACATGGGGCAACTGGTGGCGCGCGAGATCGAGAAGGCTGGCGGCGTGGCCAAGGAATTCAACACCATCGCGGTGGATGATGGCATCGCGATGGGCCACGGTGGCATGCTGTATTCGCTGCCCAGCCGCGACCTGATCGCCGACAGCGTGGAATACATGGTCAACGCGCATTGCGCCGATGCGCTGGTGTGCATTTCCAACTGCGACAAGATCACCCCCGGCATGCTGATGGCGGCGCTGCGCCTCAATATCCCGGTGGTGTTCGTCTCCGGCGGGCCGATGGAGGCGGGCAAGGTCAATTGGCAGGGTGATATGCTCAAGCTGGACTTGGTGGACGCCATGGTGGCTGCCGCCGACGGCAACGTGAGCGACGAGAAGTCGGAAGCGATCGAGCGCTCCGCCTGCCCCACTTGCGGCTCCTGTTCCGGCATGTTCACGGCCAATTCGATGAACTGCCTGACCGAGGCGCTGGGGCTATCGCTGCCGGGCAACGGCTCGACTCTCGCCACCCATGCCGACCGCAAGCAGCTGTTTCTGCGCGCCGGGCGCCTGATCGTTGATCTCGCCAAACGCCATTACGAGCAGGACGATGCCTCGGTGTTGCCACGTGCGATCGCCAGTTTCGAAGCGTTCGAGAACGCGATGAGCCTGGACGTGGCGATGGGCGGCTCCACCAACACCGTGCTGCACCTGCTGGCGGCAGCGCATGAGGCGGGCGTGGATTTCACCATGGCCGATATCGACCAGATTTCGCGCCGCGTGCCTTGTTTGTCCAAGGTCGCCCCGGCTACGCAGAAATACCATATGGAGGACGTGCACCGCGCCGGCGGGGTGATGGGCATCCTCGGAGAACTGGATCGAGCCGGACTGATCAAGCGCGAGGTGCCTACCGTGCATGCACCCAGCATGGCGGCGGCACTGGAGCAGTGGGACATCCAGCGCACGCAGGACGACAGTGTCAAAGAGTTCTTCCGCGCCGCGCCGGGCGGGGTGCCGACCACCATCGCCTTCAGCCAGTCGATGCGCTATCCGATGCTGGACGATGACCGCGCCGACGGCTGCATCCGCGACAAGGCGCATGCCTATTCGCAGGACGGCGGGCTGGCGGTGCTGCACGGCAACATCGCGCTGGACGGCTGCATCGTCAAGACCGCCGGCGTGGACGACAGCATCCTCAAATTCACCGGTCGCGCGCGCATTTTCGAGAGCCAGGACGATGCCGTAGCCGGCATCCTTGCCGACCAGATCGTCGCCGGCGACGTGGTGGTGATCCGCTACGAAGGGCCGAAAGGCGGCCCCGGCATGCAGGAAATGCTGTACCCGACCAGCTACCTCAAGTCCAAGGGGCTGGGCAAGGTGTGCGCACTGCTCACCGACGGGCGCTTTTCCGGCGGCACTTCAGGGCTCTCTATCGGCCACGCCTCGCCGGAAGCAGCCGAGGGTGGCGCCATCGGCCTGATAGAAGAGGGCGACACTATCGAGATCGACATCCCCAACCGCCGCATTCATCTGGCCGTGTCGGTGGAAGAGCTGGAGCGCCGCCGCGCCGCAATGGAGGCCAAGGGGGCATCGGCCTGGAAACCGGTCAGCCGCGAGCGACAGGTGTCGGCCGCGCTCAGGGCTTACGCTGCCATGGCGACTTCAGCGGCCAAAGGCGCGGTGCGCGACGTGACCCAGGTGGAAAAACGCTGACGTGACGGCGGCGGCAGTGCACGCTGTCCTGGTGCTGGGCGGCTACGGAAATTTCGGCGCCTCTATCTGTCGCGCACTGGCGAAAGATGAAAACATCCGGCTGCTCATCGCCGGGCGCGACGCCGGCAAGGCCAAACATTTCGCCAGCCAGATCGAGTTGCCGGACGACCGCGGCATGCAGCTCGATGCCGATGTGGCTGGCATGTCGCGCCAGTTGCAGGCGCTGGGCGTCGACACCCTGATCCATGCCGCCGGGCCGTTCCAGGGACGGGATTATCGCGTGGCGCAAGCCTGCATCGAAGCCGGCTGCAACTACATCGACCTGGCGGACGCGCGGGATTTCGTCGCCGGTATTGCGGAGCTCGACGATGCCGCACGCGCTGCCGGCGTGCTGGTGACCAGCGGGGCAAGCTCGTTGCCGGCCCTGTCTGCCGCCGTGGTGGACAATTTTCTGCCGGAGTTCTCGCGGCTGGATACCATCAGCCATGGCATTGTCGCCGGCGCGAGGACGCCCGGCCTCGCCACCCTGCGCGCCGTGCTCGGCTATTGCGGCCAGCCGTTCCGGCGGCTGGAAGACGATCGCTGGGAGACGGTGTACGGCTGGCAGGATTTGCACCGCCGTCGCTACCCCGCCCCCATCCGCGGGCGCTGGCTGGCCAGTTGCAACGTGCCAGACCTGGTGCTGTTCCCGCGGCGTTACGCGGAGGTCAGCAGCGTCACTTTCCACGCCGGCCTCGGTATCCCACTGTCGAACCTGGTTATCTGGGCGCTGTCCTGGCTGGCGCGCTGGGGGCTGGTGGACAATCTGGCCGGCTGGGCGAAACCGCTGTACTGGATCAGCCGCAAACTGGAGGCGGTCGGCACCCGCAATTCCGCCATGCATGTCGAACTCTCTGGTATCGGCCGCAACGGGCAGCCGCTGACGCGCACCTGGCACCTGCTGGCCTTCGACCATCACGGCTCAAACGTCCCCTGCGGTGCGGCGATCGCGCTCGCACGCAAGCTGACGCGTGGAGAACTGCTGCCTAGTGGCGCGATGCCCTGCCTCGGTCTGTTGACGCTGGAAGAATATATGGAAGCCTTGGCTGGGCTGAATATCCGCCAGATCCTGAGCTGAGTGACAAGCCGTCCTGCGGCTATATCTGCTTGACGAACACCTTGGAGCGGCGCTGGTAGTTGTATAGCTGCTGCTTGGCCGGCGGCAGCGCCGAGACGTCGGCCTCGACGAATCCGCGCTCGGCGAACCAGTGCGCAGTACGGGTGGTGAGCACGAACAGCGAACTGATGCCGCGCTTCCTGGCTTCTTCCTCGCAGAACTGCAGCAGGCGGTCGCCGCGGCCGCCGCCGCGGAATGACGGATGCACCGCCATGCAGGCCAGCTCCGCCTGCCGCACGTCGGAGAACGGGTAGAGTGCGGCGCAGCCGATGATGCGGCTGTCGTGTTCCATAACGAAGAAGTGGCCGACCTCCATTTCCAGCCGCTCGCGCCCGCGCCTGACCAGAATGCCTTCGGCCTCCAGCGGTTCGATCAGCTGCAGCAGGCCGCCGACATCGCCGATTTCCGCCTGGCGCATCGATTCCAGCGGCATCTCGGTGACCATGGTGCCGATGCCTTCGTGGGTGAACAGTTCCTGCAGGATGGCGCCATCGGTGTGGCGGCAGATCAGGTGGGTGCGCGCCACGCCCTGGTCGCAGGCCTTGATGGCGGCCGGCAGGTAGTAGTGCACATCTTCGGTGATGTTGACCGCATCCCTGTTCTGCGTATGCCGCAAAAGATTGCGCGCCTTCTCTGCCGTCATTTCGCGCAGCAGTTCGCCGCGCACGTTGTGCACGCCGGCCGTATCCATCAGGAAGATCAGCTTGTCGGCGTCCAGCGCAATGGCCGTGCTCGCCGCCACGTCCTCCAGCGTCAGGTTGAAAGTTTCGCCGGTGGGCGAATAACCCAGTGGCGATAGCAGCACCATCTCGCCGTCGTCCAGCCGCTTCTGGATGCCCGCCGCGTCGATCTTGCGCACTTCTCCGGTGTGCTGCAAATCAATGCCGTCGCGCACGCCTAGCGGTCGCGCGGTGACGAAGTTGCCGCTGGCGACGCGGATGTCGGCGCCCGCCATCGGCGAGTTGACCAGGCCCATGGACAGCAGTGCCTCGATCTCCACGCGGATGGCGCCGTTGGCCTCCTTGACCGCTTCCATGGTGGCTTTGTCGGTGACGCGCAGGCCGCTTACGTAGCGCGACTCGATTTTTGCTCGCTTCAGGCGCGATTCGATCTGCGGCCGCGCGCCGTGTACCAGCACCAGCCGCACCTCCAGGCTGGCGAGCAGGTTGAGGTCATGCGCCAGCGCGACGAACTGGCCGTCGTCCACCACCTCGCCGCCGAAGGCGATGACGAAGGTGCGACCGCCGAAGGCGTGGATGTAGGGCGCCACTGAGCGGAACCAGCGCACGAATTCCTGCGGTTGCAGCAGGCTGAGGCGCGGCCCGGACTGGGCCGAAGCGCCGGCGGCGGCTTCTGCGTGGGCGTAGAGGAAGGCCGGGGTGCAGTCCAGCGCGGCGCACAGGCGGCGCAGCATGGCCTCCGACAAGCCCTGTGCCCCGCGCTCGATGCGCGACAGGTTGCCGGTGTCGGCGTCGACGCGCTTGGCGAGTTCCTGCAAAGTGAGGCCGAGCGCCTTGCGGCGCCGGCGTAGTGCCTGACCGAGGGGCATGGGATTTTCCTGTAAAATGTTATTTGAGCATAATAAATTAAAAATTATGCGTATACAACAAATTTGAAGGACTATTCCGGCTTGCCTTGCCCAAGCTCCCAGATGAATAGCAGTATATTTTCCTCGCCTATCCGTCCGGCCAGCCCGGCGCGCTGCAGTTTTTCCAGCACATTGGGGCGCGCGCCGCATAGCGCCAGGCGAGTCTTGTGGCGCTCGCAGTTGTCCAGCAGATCCCACAGGGTTTGCAGGCCGGTGGCGTCTACGAACGGCACCTGTTCCATGCGCAGCACCAGGATGCTGGCATGCCCGTGAATGCTTTCCAGCGTGCTTTCCAGACGTTCGGCGGCGCCGAAGAAAAACGGTCCTTCCATGGCGTACACCACGGTGCCGGGGGGTAGCGAAAAGCCCGGGTCGCCCACTTCTTCCCGCAGGTCGTCGTGCGTCTGCTGTTCGACGCTGACGGCTTCGCTCATGCGTTTCATGAACAGCAGGGCCGCCAGCAGCACGCCGATGTTCACGGCGATGACCAGGTCGCTGAACACGGTAAGCAGGAAAGTGATGAGCAGCACCGCGACATCCGCTTTGGGCGCCGTACGCGCCATGTGGATGAAACGACGCCACTCACTCATGTTGTAGGCCACCACGAACAGGATGGCCGATAGCGCGCACAGCGGGATGTGGGCGGCCAGCGGCGCCAGCAGCAGTACGATCAGCACCAGGGTCAGCGCATGGATAATTCCGGCTAGCGGGCTGGTGCCCCCATTGCGGATATTGGTGGCGGTGCGGGCGATGGCGCCGGTGGAAGCAAAGCCGCCGAACAGGGGCGAGAAAATGTTGGCGATGCCCTGGCCGATCAACTCCTGATTGGAATCGTGTCGCTTCCCGCTGCCGCTCATGCTGTCCGCCACCACGGCGGAGAGCAGCGATTCGATGGCACCGAGCAGGGCGATGGTGAAGGCCGGGCCGATCAGGTGCAGCATTTCGCCGAAGGTCAGCGAGGGCGGTTCGAACTTGGGCAGGCTTTGCGGGATGCCGCCGAAGGCGCTACCGATGGTGGCCACGCCGTTGAACTGGAAAAATCCTTGCAGGACGGTGGCTGCGACCATCGCCACCAGCGGCGACGGGATTCGCTTGAAAACGCGCGGCGACAGCAGCAGTGCCGCCAACGTGAATAGTGCCAGCAGCGGGGTTTCAAGGTTCAGGGTGCGGAAGGCTTGGACCAGTTGCACCAGTTTTTCATGGAAAT